>JAXIOX010000275.1:0-17816 GCA_045403275.1 Burkholderiales bacterium
AGGATCGTGGACGCCGCAATCGAACTGGCCGAGCGCAGTTCATGGGAAGCGGTGCGGCTGCACGATGTGGCGGCGCAGCTGGAGATCACCCTGGACGAAGTGCACCACCACTTCCGCGAAAAAGAAGACGTAGTCGACGCCTGGTTCGACCGCGCCGACACCGCCATGCTCAAAGAGGCCCAAGGCGCCGGCTTCCTCGAACTGACGCCACGCCAGCGCCTGCACCGGCTGGTCATGACCTGGGTCGGGGCGCTTGCGCCTCACCGCAAGGCGACCCGGCAGATGATCTACGGCAAGCTGGAACCGGGGCACATCCATATCCAGATACCCGGGCTGATGCGAGTCAGCCGCACGGTGCAATGGATGCGCGAAGCCGCTCACCGTGATGCCACCTACCTGCGGCGCGCTCTGGAAGAGACCGGGCTAACCACGATTTACCTCGCAACTTTTTTCTACTGGATGCGCGACGACTCGCCGGATTCGGCGAGCACCAGCCGGTTTCTCGACAACTGTCTTGCCGCCGCCGAGACACTGGACCGCGTGGTGTATTCCCGCCAAACCAGCGCGCGCAGGAAAACGAGCGAGAACACTTCTGCGCAAAACGCTTCAGCCCGGAGCTCGACGGGTCGGAGCACCGACGCATCCGCCGGCTAGCCTGTCGGGCGGATGGACACCCTGACCCACGCGCTAAGCGGTGCGCTGCTCGCGCGTGCTACCGCTCCCGCCAAGCCGCCTCCGGGTGCTCTGACACCAACAGCGCGGATGACGGCAGGATTCGTCGCGGCGGCATTCCCCGATTCGGATTTCGTGCTGCGTTCGATCGATACGCTGATTTATCTTAACTGGCACCAGGGCGTAACCCATTCTGTTCTGCTGCTGCCTTTCTGGGCGTTTCTGCTGGCGCACCTGTTTTTCCGGCTCACCGGCCGACGATATTCCTGGCGCGCTTTTTTCGTCCCGGCATTACTCGGCATCGCGATTCATATTGCGGGCGATGTAATCACCGCCTACGGCCCGATGCTATTGGCGCCGATATCCAGCCAGCGTTTTTCGCTGCCGCTTGCGTTCGTGATCGATGCTTATTTCAGCGCGATTGTTGCCGCCGGGCTGGCGACCGCGATTTTTCTGCCCCGCGAGCGGCATGCGTCAGTCGTCGCGCTCATCATTCTGGGGTGCTACGTGGCTTTTCAGGGCGGGCTGCACGTCCGTGCGGTCAATGAAGGCAAGGCTCACGCCGCCGCCCTGGGATTCGCGGAGGCGGAAGTTCATGCTTTGCCGCAACCGTTGAGTCCGTTCAACTGGAAGATCATCGTCAGCGATGACGATGGCCACAACGAGGCGCTGGTGAATCTGCTGCGCAGCCGGACCAGGATGCCCCCCGGGCGGGAAGCCGGAATCCTTCAAAGAATCTCCGCGGCGTATCAGCCGGTTTCGATTGCCGACTGGGAAAGTCACTCACGCTTCGGCAAAACGCCTTCCGAGATCGCGCTGGCACGCGAAGCGTGGAACGCCACCGCGTTTGCCGGTTTTCGTCGCTTCGCGATGTTTCCCGTTGTCGATCGAATCAGGCTGACCGGCGAGCACGCATGCGTTCGGTTTCTCGATCTGCGTTTCACCCTGCCTTGCCTTCCGACGTCATTCCGATACGAAGTATGCCGTAACAACGCCATGGACGACTGGCGCCTGCGTCGAGTTGAAACGTCGTACAGATGTATCCTGAGTCACTGTCCACAAAACGGGGACTGCCTCGGGTCTCACGATTTGGATTGACCCGATCGCAAGGTAATGGGGTCAAAAGGTAATGGGTGACCCGCTTTCTCCGACCGGGTTCAGGAGCTTGCCAGTCTTGCGAAGAAGGTGTTCAGATCCACCACTTCGCCATAGGCGGACGCCAGCGCGGCCATGAAGGCGCCGTGTACTTGCGAGGCGGGAATGACATTACCGTCGAACACAAGTTCGCCGGCCGCGCAGGCGTCCTCGACCACCGTGCACTGGTAGCCCATGTCGTAAGCGGCCCTGACCGTGGCGTCCACGCACAGATTGCTCATTGCCCCGCAAAAGAAAAGCTCCCTGGCCCCCAGCACGTGAAGGACCTTGGCGAGGGTCGTATCGCGGAACGCATTCGGGTAGTTCTTCGTGATGAGCATGTCGTCGCCTTCCGGGGCGACACGGGGATCGATTTCTATGCCCGGCGTGTCTTCGAGAAGGAAGCCCGCGGCCGGATCTTTTGCCACGTGCCGGACGTGAATCACCGGCATCACCCGGGCGCGGAACAGACCGATCAATTGCGAGGCTCGCTCGACCGTCCGCTCGATACCCTCAAGCGGTAATTTTCCGTCCGCCAGGTAGTCTCGCTGCAGGCCGATGACGATCAGTGCGGTGTTGAACATTTCATCACGCGTGTCGTTGGCTAATGGATTATAGAGACATGGCTGCGGCGGGCAAATTTTGTTGCCGGAAGGAACTGAAGAGGAACTAAAGGGAACTAAGGGAACTAAAGGGTCAAAGGGAACTAAAGGGTCAGGCCTATACTTTATAGCCGATCGGGCGTAGCCTCACGCAATGACCCGACCGCTACGACTGGAGTTTGCCGGGGCGCTCTACCACCTCACCGCCCGCGGTGATCGCCAGGAACCGATCTTCGAGGACGATCAGGACCGGCTGGTGTTCCTCGATCTGCTCGCCAAGGAAGTGCTCCAGCAGGGCTGGGTGCTCTACGCCTTCTGCCTGATGGGCAATCACTACCATCTCTTACTCGAAACCCCCGAGCCCAATCTGGTACAGGGCATGCGCCGCCTCAACGGGGTCTATACCCAGGCCTTCAACCGCCGCCACCGCCGGGTGGGCCACGTGCTGCAGGGCCGCTACAAGTCAATCCTAGTCGACAAGGAAGCCTATCTCCGGGAGCTGTGCCGCTATGTGGTATTGAACCCGGTGCGCGCCGGGATGGTGGCCTCGGTGCTGGACTGGCATTGGAGCAGCTACCTTCCCACCGCGGGCAGGATGCCCTGCCCGCCCTGGTTGGACGCCGCTGCCGTACGCGGCTTGTTCGGTGCAGGCGCGGCCGCGCGCAGGGCCTACGAGCGCTTCGTCGCCCAAGGCCTCAAACAGCCCTCTCCCTGGGAGACGCTCAAGGGCCAGGTCTATCTGGGCTCGGAGGCTTTCCACGCCCAGATGAAGAAGCGTCTGTCGGGGAAAACCCCAAAGGGCGTCTCGCGAGCCCAGCTCAACCCGGTACGCCCGAGCGCGCAGGCGGTGCTGCGCACTGTAGCGGACACCTTCGGCATCAAGCCGACCGCGGCGCTATCGCGTCAAAGTGGGTCCGCGTTCAAGCAGACGGTGTATCTGTTGCGCCGGCGCGCCAATCTAAGCCTGCGGGAAGTGGCCGAATTAGCGGGGGTGACGATCGGACGGGTGGCGCAGATCCAGAGTGAGATCGAAGCGCTCCCGAACGACGAACGACTGGAACGGATCGTCGCCAGACTATAAAGTATAGGCCTGACCCCTTGCATTTTCTTGCATTTTGTGTGACCCCTTGCATTTTGTGACCCCTTGCATTTTGCCAGACTATAAAGTATAGGCCTGACCCCTTGCATTCTTGACCCCTTGCATTCTCATCGCGTTGTCAAACGATCTCCAAACAATTCGTCCCGGCTGAGCAGGCTCACCTCCGGTGCCCGGCTCATCGCGCTCGAAGGCGGGAAATTTGGTTAAATATTCAGCCTTGGAAGCCTCATCGAAGATTCAAACGTCGAGATGGACCGCCGCACCTTTCTGAAGCGCTCCACGTTGTTTGCCGGAGGGGTGGTCACCGCCACTACGCTGCAAACGCTCGCGGCGCATACCGCCTTTGCAAAGGAGTGCAATCCCGACGGTCGTGGGAGGGGCAAGGGACCGATGGGTAAAGGTTACGGTGCCCTCAAGCCGGTGACCGACCAGAATGGCGACGTCATCCTGGCGTTGCCCGACGGGTTTCGCTACACCACCTTCAGCAAGACCGGGGATGCGATGAGCGATGGCTTCGCGACACCAGCGATTCACGATGGCATGAGCGCTTTCAAGGGTCCCGATGGAACGATTCGCCTGATTCGCAATCACGAGATTCGCAACGCCGCCGGTGACTTCGCGTTCGGCGTCGTAGGGCCTGCCGCGACGCGTTACGACACACTTGCCAGCGGTGGCTGTACGACCATTGACTACGATCCGAAGCACAAGCGCATCGTGCGCGACTTCATCAGCATCAACGGCACGCTGGTGAATTGCTCCGGCGGGCGCGCTTACAACGACATCGGCTGGATCACCGCGGAGGAGACGACCAGCGGCCCGAACCACGGTTACAGCAAGAAGCACGGCTACAACTTTCTGGTACGCGCCGACATCAATGCACCGGAACCGGCTGTGGCTTTGACCGCGATGGGCCGGTTTGAGCACGAGGCCGCCGTTGCCGATCTCGAGAGCGGCATCGTTTACCAGACCGAGGACGCCGGCGGCAACAGCGGCTTTTATCGGTTCCTGCCGAACGATCTGGAAAATCTTCTCGCCGGTGGCGTGTTGCAGATGGCCAGGATTCGCGGCCTCAAACGCTACGACACCCGCACCAACCAGATTGTGGGCGCGGACCTGCCTGTCGAGTGGGTCACCATCGACATTCCGGATCCGGACCCGATCACTTCCACCACCAGTTGCTTCGCCCAAGGCTTCGCCAAGGGCGGCGCGCGCTGGAACCGCCTTGAAGGCGTTTCCCGCGGTGATGACGGAACCATGTATTTCGTGTCCACCACCGGCGGCAACGCGGCACGCGGCCAATTGTGGCAGTTCATCCCCAGCAATACCGGAGGCGGCACGCTGGTGCTGGTGTTCGAGTCTCCGAATAGCAGCGTATTGGATTCCCCGGACAACCTGTGCATGACGCCTGACGGCGGCATTCTGTTCTGCGAAGACGATGCCAGCGGCGACCGCGACACCCATCCGCTGGCCCCGGGGATTTTCGGCGTCAACCGCCTGGTCGGTATGGGCCGCAGCGGCGAACCGTTCGAGTTCGCGGTCAACATTTTCAGCGAGAGCGAATTTGCCGGTGCCTGCTTCAGCCCGGACGGAGAAATCCTCTTCGTCAACATACAGGGCGGCAGCGCCATCGGCAGCGGCATGACCTTTGCGATTACCGGTCCGTGGCGCTGCGGGTCGCTATAACACAACCGTAAGAATAGCGATCGATTCTGGCCCCGCCACGGCGGAGCCTTTTCTTTTTCGATACGCCGGTTCGCGCTATATTGTCGCCATGAATCTGGAGCGCATCACCGTCGAATTCCACGCCGAGGAAGACCGCCTGATGGTGCGGGTTTTCTTCGACATGAAATCGGAAATCCAGTTCTGGCTGACGCGCCGGCTGGTCAAGCGCGTCTGGCCGGTGCTGCTGCAGATGGCGCAGGCAAAACCGGACATCCAGCTGCAGCCCAGTCCCGAGGCGCGCAAGGCGTTGCTGGGATTGCAGCACGAGAAGGCATTGCAGGAGGTCAAGTTTTCCCAGGCGACGCAGGAACCCGGGCGCGAGCACCCGCTGGGAGGCGCTCCGATGCTGGTGAGCAAGGTGCGCGCGCGTCGCAATCAGAATGGGCAGACCGTGCTGTCGCTTTCGCCGCGCCAAGGCAGCGGCGTGGATCTCGCCCTCGGCGATACGCTGCTGCATGGTGTTCTGAAGCTCATGCAGGACAGCGCGTCCAAGGCGGAATGGGGGCTCGCGCTCGCGGTCCCGGCGCTGGCGCCAGCAGCCGAGGAAGAAACCAGCCGCACCGTCAACTGAGACGCGGCTGCAGCGTTCTCGCTGGCACGAAACCGGTTGATTGCGCCCTTGCACCCCCTCCCCGCCGCCCTCCGCAATACAGCGGCCTTGCTGTTGGCTGCCACACTGTGCGGGTGCGCCGCATTCCGCAGCTACGACGCGGAACTTAACCACACCATCAACCTGGCGGCGAGCGGCAACGTGGATGACGCGATCCACCTGCTTGAGCGCAACAACAGGCGCAGCAAGAAGGATCTGCTCTATTACTTCGAGCTGGGCGAACTGGAACGGATGAGGAACCGCTACGATGAAAGCCAGAAAGCCTGGATGGCGGCGGACGAGCGGGTGCAGGCCTGGGAGCGCACGGCGGCCGCGAATCCGGAAAATCTGGTCGGCAACGTGGCGAGCGTGCTGATCAACGACAAGGCCCGCCCCTATGAGGGCCACGACTATGAGAAGGTGATGCTGACCACGCGGTTGACGCTCGACCACCTGGCCCGCGGCGATTTCGATACCGCGCGCGTGGACATCAAGAGAACGCACGAGCGCGAGGCGGTGATCGCCGCGCTGCGGGAGCAGGAATTGCGGAAGACCGAGGAAGAAGCAAAGAAACGCGGCGTGAATATCGGCTTCAAGGAATTGAACGGTTATCCGGTGCAGACCATCGACAACCCGGAAGTGAACGCGCTCAGGAATAGCTATCAAAGCGCGTTCAGCCATTACCTCGCAGGATTTGTGTACGAGGCGCTGGGCGAACCCAGCCTGGCTGCGGCCGGATACCGGCAGGCGATCGAACTGCAGCCGAACCAGCAGGTGCTGGAACAGGCGCTCGCCGGGCTGGACGCACGCACCCGCGCGAGAGACGACGGCTACACCGACGTGCTGTTCGTGGTCGAATCGGGCACGGCCCCGGCGCGCAAGTCGCAGCAGTTCAGTCTGCCCTTCCCCCACAAGAACATGATGCTGATCGTGCCGGTGTCTTTCCCGGTCATCGCACCGGCGCAGCCCGCCTACATGCCGGCACAGTTGGAGATCGAGGGCGAAAACACGATCGACGTCGTCGCCATCACAAGCATCGATTTGATGGCACGCAAGGCGCTGCAGGAAGAAATGCCGGGAATCCTGCTCAGAGGTATCATTCGCTCGACGGCCAAATCGGTGGCGCAATACCAGGCAGGGAAGAACGATGAATCCGGGTTGGCCGCATTCGCGATGGCGATCGGTTCGATCATTACCGAGTCAGCCGACGAGCGCGGTTGGCGTTCGCTGCCGGCACAGATCGCGATAGCGCGAGCGCGCATAGCGTCCGGCAAACATACCATCAGGCTGCTGACCCCGGAAGGCGTACGCAGCGTGCACCTGAACCTGGCTGGCCGCTATGCCGTGGTAGGCTTGCGTTTGCTACGCAGTGAGCTTTTTGTGCAGTCCCCGGAAGTGGCGGCCCCTGGAGACGGCCGGCAATCCACTGACGCCAGAGCCGCATCGGCGCCGTCAACGGGTGGCAGGCCGGAAACGTTGCTACAGCAATCTCAAACGATGGAGACTTCAGAATGAACCGGACATGGAAGATCGTCGCACTGCTGGTGGCCATGCTCGCCGCCGGCTGCGCCACCAAGAAAGGCTTCGAGAAGCCCGGCTTTGCCTTTGGTTGCCCGATCGGCGACGCGAAAGTAAGCTCGATGGAGGATCTAGTCGAGCTCAAAGTCATGCGCGAAGGCAAGCGCACGACCATCGAGGCGACCGAGATGCGCTGCACGATGGCCGGCGATCTGCAGAAGATCGACGTCAACCTCAACAATGACAGCTCCCGCGTCAAGCGCGTCAGCTACAAGTTCCGCTGGATCGACCGCGAGGGGATGCGAGCCTGGGAGGAGGAAGTCTGGAAACCGCTGCTTATGTACGAGAACAGCAACATTTCGGTCAGCGCCGTGGCACCGACCGACAAAGCCGTGGACTTCCGCCTTATCCTGCTCAGCCAGGAGTAGCCCGAGCGCGGACGCCTCGACAGACGCAACGATGGCCGTCGCGCACCGGAAGCCAATTTTGCGAAATGGAGAATATCCAATGATCGATTTGAGCCGCCCCCGCCACCTTGTTCTGCTAACGCTGCTCGCTGCGCTGGCCATCGCCGCCGGCTGCGCCGCGGAGAAAACCCGTTACGGCGACGCGCGCGGAGTAGAGACCGTGACCAACGAGTTCGGCTCCACCGACCTGCAGATGATTGCCGAATCGATGACCCGCTCGATGCTCGGCGCGCCGACTGTGGCCGGCGGCAACCTGCCAATCGTGACCGTACAGGAAGTGAAAAACAAGACCAGCGAGTATATCGATACCCGTGCCATTACCGACAGCATCCGCGCCGAACTGCAGAAAAGCGGCCGCGTGCGCTTTGCGGTGGATGCGGCGGCGATGCAGCAGCAGATAGAGGAGCTGGAACGCCAGCAGAGCCAGTACTACGATCCTCAGAACTCCACCGAAGCCGGCAAGATGGTCGGCGCGGCCTTCCGCCTGGAGGGCAACATCACCTCGATCGTCAAACAGGTCAAAGACATAAAGGACGTGTACTACAAGTTCAATCTCCAGCTCTGGAACGTCCGCAACGGTCTGCTGGAATGGAGCGACGAAAAGGAAATCCGCAAGACCACGACCAAGGGTTAAGTCGCAACGACGCCACTGTCGATGGAATCGGCGCGCAGTTTCGCCGCCGCTTCTTGTCGGGTATTCAGCCGCGAAGCAGCTGAACAGGACACCAGGAGGGGATGATGGGAAGTGGTGACGCACGTACGCGCCGCGGCAAGCTGTTCCGCGGCAGCCATGGCAAGACCCGCCCGAAGGGCAAGAAGAAAAGAAAGCCGTTGAAGGTCACGGCGGCAAGAGCGGGCCGCGGCAAGCCGCACTGAACGCATTCCGGCGCAGGCCGGGATTCGACGGCGCATCCTTCTATGCGAGCGGGCCGAGCGCCGCGGCATAGCGTTCGACGCATTGCAGCCCGAACGCATCTGCGACGAGAGCGGGCGCACGGTCATGCACCACACCCAATCCGAGCCGCCGGGCAGCCAGCCGCTTGCCGTAACAATGTAGCGTCTGCAACGACTGCATGACGAACACGATCGCCGGCAGCACTTCGCGGTAAATCAATTCGGCCTCGGCCTCCCTGCCCGCCTCGAACAGATTGAATATGCGCGCCTGCCGGTCGAAGGTGTCGGCAGCCGGAATCATTCCGGCACAGCCCGCGCGCAGGTTATCGTTGAGCTCCAGTCCGCCGCGGCCATTGAACACCGTTACCCGCCCCCCGGTTTCCTCGATTACCCGGCGAATCGCGAGCGCCGGGCCCTCGCCCTTGAGGATGCGGCAATTCGCATGATTGCGCGCAAGCGCATCGATGCCTGCGGCGCTTAGGCCCACGCCGAGATATTCGGGCGCGTTCTGGATGGCAACCGGAATGTCGAGACGGTCGGCCACCGCCCCGAAAAAACGCACGAAGAACTGCTCCGGGACGCCACGATCGGGAGGCGGCTGCAGGATCACCCACGATGCGCTGTGCGCCAGCGCGAATCTTGCGAACTCGACTTGCGCATCGACGGTGGGCGCGTTCACCGTCACCGCCAGCGGCAGTCGCCCTGCCAGGTCCTCAGCCACCCATTCAACCAGTTGTCGCCGCTCCGCATCCGAGAGTTTGTCGACTTCGGTGCCCAGCCCCAGCATCGCCATGCCATGGGCGCCGTTGTCCACGAACGCCTGAACCTGGCGCCGTGTCGCATTCCGGTCCAGCTCGCCCCGCGCCGTGAAAAAGGCGTAAAGCATCGGGTAGATGCCCCTCGGCGTCGCATTCCTGTCCATCCGCACCAGATTCACCGAAAAAATGCTCATCATAGGCGCTGCAGTGGCATGGCTCAAATTGCGCTCCCCGATTCGGTGTACCATTTTTTTTCGCCTTTAACCTTACGCAAATTGGAGACCGAATGAACATCGCGCGTATCCGCAACGCCGTGCTCGGTGCAGCCGCCTGTTTTGCGACGACCTGCGCCGGCGCGATGACCCCGGAGAAGATCGTCGCCGCGCTCAAGCGTGCCGAAAACAGTACCGGCAACATTGCCGACGCGGTGGAAGAGGCAACCGGTGCACGCGGCTGGATGTCGTCAGACATGAAACCGATTTACGATGCCAAGATCGTCGGGCGTGCCGCCACTGCGCTGATGCGCCAGGTGCTGCGTACCGACAACCGCAAGTATCGGAACCATCTGCTCGAGATCCTGGATGAGGCCGAGCCGGGCAGCGTGCTCGTTTACGTGATGGAGGACGGCCTGGAAATCGCGGCGATGGGCAATCTGATGGCCACAACAGCGAAGGCGCGCGGCCTATCGGGTGCGGTGATCGACGGCGCCGTTCGCGACATTGCCGAACTGCGGCGCATGGGTTTTCCGGCGTGGTCGCGGCGCGTGAGCCCGGCGACCTCCGTTGGACGCATGGTAAGCATCGACAAGCAGATTGCGGTGAAATGCGGCGGCATCCTGGTGCGGCCGGGCGACTACATCGTCGGCGATCCGGACGGCGTGGTGGTGGTTCCTGCGGAAGCAGCGGAGAAGGTGATCGCGCTGCTCAAGCAGTACGACGACAAGGAATCGAAGATGATTCCGATCATCGAACGCGAGAAGTCCATGCTGAAAGCCCTGGAAATTTACAACAGATACTGAAGACCTCGCTGCCGGGCGACCAGGCCGGCGTTGATCTATAGTTGGAAAATGAACGGCCGTAGCAGATGGGGACAATGATGGAGCTCACGGACGAAGAGGCCGGGTTCATCCGCGGGAAAATCGAGGCCTTGAAGGTCGAGCATCGCGATCTCGACGATATCATCGAGCGCCTGTCCCGGGACCCGAATCTGGACGAATTACAGATGCGGCGCCTGAAACGGCGCAAGCTGCTGCTGAAGGACCAGATCGCGCTGCTCGAGAGCCAGTTGGTCCCCGACATTCCCGCCTAGCGACGATCCGGGGTCAGCACGCTTCCGGGCACGCCAGCCTGTAGAACTTCGAGGCAATGTAGTTGGAAACCCTTTCGATGTCGGCATCGTCCCATCTGAGGCCGATGTTTTGCTGCCATCTCCGGACCTGCGCGCGAATCTCACGGTAGTCGCGGGCGAGACGTTCTTCGCGAGTATAGACGCGGCTGTCGTGGCAGATGACGCAGTAGGTGTCGTGAAGGAATTGTCCCGACAGCGGTTCCTGCGCAAGGGCATCAATTGTGGCCGCAACCAGCACGGCGAATGCAATAGTGCGAAATTTCATATGGCTCTCCCTGAACCAGAATATCGTCCAAACTAGCCGCAGCAGCGGACAATCGTTTGATGTCGATCAATGATACTGAACCTGGCGCCGGCCGGGTTGGTCTATCAGGCAGGACACCACCGACAATTTCCACGATGCTTCGCGGATCCAGCTGGATTTCCAGAAACGTGGCATTTTTGCTTTGCCTCGCGCTGCTTGCGGGATGCGCCGGCTCGCCGCGCCGCCCGCCGCCCACCCTTGAGCAGGTCGTGGAGATGAGCCAGGCCGGTAAGCCTGCGGATGAGATCGTCCGCGAGCTGCAGGACACCCGCGCGGTCTATCCCCTGACCGGATCGCAGATCGCCAGGTTGCATGACCAGGGCGTACCCGACGCGGTGCTGGATTATTTGCAGAACGCCTACGCGGAGGCCATCCGCTGGGATGCCCGGCTGCGCTACGAGAACTCGTTTTTGTGGTACGACTGTTTCTACTGCTATCACCGTCCTGTCATCGTTGTGCCCAGATGAGCGTTACTGCGACTATCGGGCGCCGCACGCGTGCCCGCGCCTGATAAGAAAGGAGAGCGATAATGCTGCCAAGGAATATCCCAGGTGTTATCAAAACCCCGGCCCTGCTGCTGGCCCTTTCCGCGGCCTTTGTGCTGGGCGCATGTTCGATACTTTCGCCGCGCCCGGTCACGCCCATCTCGGAAGTCGTGAAATTGAGCAAGGGCGCGCCACCGGAGCAGGTCATCAGCCGCATCAGCTCGTCGCGGACGACTTATGCGCTGCGAGGCTCCGACTTCGGCAAACTCGCCGATGCCGGCGTCCCGCCCAAGGTGCTCGACCACCTGCAGCAAACGTTCTACAACGACGTCGATCTGCTGACCCGCTACTGGGTCCTGGGTGAATCGCTGGGCGGCTGTACTTCGTGTTATCCGCAACCTGTGGACCTTTCGAACCTGGCCCGGGACGGCGATGGCATGGCGGACCCGGGCAACACGCTCAACTACACCACTTTCTCCCGCCCGCAAGGATTGCCCGACTGGATTACCGCTGTCCCCGGAAAAGTGCGCGCCCCGGAAATCACGGTCGACCAGGTGGCGCAGTTAGTCAGGGACGGGAAACCCGCCAACGACATCGTGGCGGAAATCGACAACTCACGCTTACACGAATTCATCGACACGAGCGGCGGGATCTCGAACATCAGCACTCATTTCACCGTGGGCTTGAGCGGCTCGGAACTCGCGCAATTGCATGCGGATGGCGCGCCCGATCCGGTGCTCGACGCATTGCAGAAGAAAGCCCTTGCGGAGTTCATCGAGTTCCACCGCATTCGTTACCAGAGCTGGGGCAAGGGCAGCATCCAGCCGTGAGTGCCCGCGCCGCGAGGAGACCTTCAACGAAACGCTCACCGCAGAGGACGCGGAGGACGCAGAGGAAAGGCAAGAGCAAAAAAAGCATTCGAAAGTTGAAACCCGGTATCGGTGGTCATTTCGGCACCGGACTTGCTTTTAACTCACGCATGTTCTTCCTCGATTTTGGTTTTCCTCTGGCACCGCCGACACGGCGTTGGCGTAGCCATCCGGGGCGGGAGGCGGCGCTTCGGCGCACTCCCCGCAAACGGCCGACTACATCGGTAACGTGTCCGTGCGCCGCTCCGCGTCCTCTGCGGTGAGTGTTCTGCGGTGAGTGTTTTCAAAAGGGTACCCATACGAAAGACGGATTAACTTATTTTTTTTCGTCGAACAAGTGCAGATCCGTCACCGCGCCGATGGATGCGGTCGACACCAGGTGCGTGTACTTCGCCAGCAGGCCGCGGCTGAAACGCGGCTTGGGCTGCTTCCACGCGGCGCGGCGCCTGGCGAGTTCTTCTTCGGGCACATTGAGCTGGATCAGTTGCTTGTGCGCGTCGATGGTGATCGAGTCGCCCTCCTTCACCAGCGCAATTGTGCCGCCGGCAAAGGCCTCCGGCGCGACATGGCCGACCACCATGCCCCAGGTCGCGCCCGAGAAACGGCCGTCGGTGAGCAGGCCGACCGAGTCGCCGAGTCCCTGGCCGATCAGCGCCGAGGTCGGAGAAAGCATTTCCTGCATGCCCGGCCCGCCCTTCGGACCCTCGTAGCGGATCACCACCACGTCGCCGGCCTTGATTTTCTTGGCCATGATTGCCTCCATGGTCTGCTTCTCGGAGTCGAACACACGCGCCGGCCCGGTGATGACCGGATTCTTCAGCCCGGTGATCTTGGCTACACAGCCTTCCGGCGCCAGATTGCCCCTGAGAATGGCGAGGTGTCCCTGCTTGTACAGGGGCGCGCTGAACGGACGGATCACGTCCTGGTCGCGCCGCGGCTCGGCAGGGATGTTCTCCAGTTCCTCGCCGATGGTGCGGCCGGTGATGGTCACGCAGTCGCCGTGCAGCAGTCCATTGGCCAGCAATATCTTCAACACTTGCGGCACGCCTCCGGCCTTGTGGAAGTCCACCGCGACATACTTTCCCGAAGGCTTGAGGTCGCAGAGCACCGGTACCTTGCGGCGGATGCCCTCGAAATCATCGATGGTCCATTCGACCTCTGCCGCCGAGGCAATCGCCAGATAATGCAGCACCGCGTTGGTCGAGCCGCCGGTCGCCATCACCAGGCTGACGACGTTCTCGATGGACTTGCGGGTGATGATGTCGCGCGGCCGGATGTTCTTCCTGATCGCGCTCACCAGCACGCGCGCGGAATCGGCGGCGGAGTCGGCCTTCTCAGGATCGGTTGCCGCAAGTTGCGAGGAGCCAAGCAGGCTCAGTCCGAGAGCCTCGAACGAAGACGACATGGTGTTGGCCGTGAACATGCCGCCGCACGCGCCCACGGTCGGACAAGCGTTCTTCTCGATGCCGTCGAAGTCCTCCTGGCTCAACTTGCCGGCGGTAAACGCGCCCACTGCCTCGAACGCACTGGCGATGGTCAAGGCCTGACCCTTCCAGTTGCCCGGCTTGATGGTGCCGCCGTAGACATAAATTGCCGGCACGTTCATACGCGCCATTGCCATCATTCCGCCGGGCATGTTCTTGTCGCAGGCGCCGATCACCAGGACTCCATCCATCATCTGTCCGTTGACCGCGGTTTCGATCGCATCTGCGATCACCTCGCGCGATACAAGCGAATACTTCATACCGTCGGTACCCATGCCGATGCCGTCGGTGACGGTGGGCGTGCCGAAAACCTGCGGCATCGCTCCGGCCTCGCGCAGCGCCCGCATGGCACGATCCACCAGCGGCTGGATGCCGGCATTGCAGGGGTTCATGTTGGAGTGCCCGTTGGCCACGCCGACGATCGGTTTTTCGAAATCACCGTCCTTGAAATCGACGGCGCGAAGCATCGCGCGGTTGGGCGAGCGGGCCACACCCGCGGTGATCAATTTGCTGCGCCAGTTATCTGCCATGTTCTCCCCCTGGTACCGTGGAATGCGGCTTGCGGACTGATTGCCCGGCGCCACTACTGCGGCCATGGCACGGATGCACTGCGCAAGTTTGGACGCGCCGTCCACAGGTGTCTAATATATTATTTGAGGACTTTTGATACTAATCACGAATCAAACGGAACTGCGCCACCTGCGCTACTTCGTCACGGTCGCCGAGGAACTGCACTTCGGCCGGGCCGCGGCGTGATCGGAGAACTCGCGGTTGGTTTCATCAGCGTCGCGGATTACAAAGTTCTGCCGGTTGTCTTGCGCGAAATGCGCCAACGATTCCCCTTGGTGAACCTGAGCCTGCGCGAATCCACGTGAACAGCGCTGCCGTTGAGCTTTCAGCGTTCCTTCCCGACGAGGCGGCCACGCTTGGTTTCGGAGAAAAACTGGCGCAGGTACTGCAGCCTGGGCTGTTCGTCGCGCTCTCGGGCGAGCTGGGCAGCGGGAAAACTACGCTTGCCCGCGGCATCCTGCGCGGTCTGGGATACGAGGGAAAAGTGAAAAGTCCGACATATACACTTGTTGAACATTACAAACTTTCTAGGTTAGACTTATATCACTTTGATTTTTATCGGTTCAGGGATTCTCGGGAATTACTGGAAGCAGGCTTCAGGGATGACTTCGATTCCCGCAACGTATGCCTGATCGAATGGCCCGAACGGGCGCAGGATCTGCTGCCCATCGCAGACCTGAGCGTTTCACTTATGGAAGAGCGCGGCGGACGGCGTGTCCGGATCGCCGCACAAACGGAGGTGGGAAAAAGTTGTCTAGCACGGATCGCTACCTAGAGCAGTGCAACACCGCCCCGAGTAAGAACTGCGGGCGGCAGCGATCCTGCCGGTGCGCGGTCTTGCTCACCACGACACTGACCGCTTTTCTGGCGGCACTGTCGGGCGCGCACGCCGCAACGCAGGTGAGCTCCGCGCGCATTTGGCCGGCGCAGGAATACACGCGCATCACGCTCGAATCGGGGGCGCCGATCGCGCACAACGTCTTCACCATCGCCAATCCCGATCGCGTGGTGCTCGACCTCGAAAACGTGGAATCGAGCACGGCTCTCGATGTCCTGTCCACCAAGATTTCTCCGGACGATCCCTACGTGAGCGGCGTGCGAATCGGCCGCTTCAAGCCCGGCGTCATTCGCCTGGTGCTGGACCTGAAGGCACAGGTCAAACCGCAGGTCTTCACACTCAAGCCGGTCGGGGACTATGGTCATCGGCTGGTGCTGGATGTCTATCCGGTCGAACCGGCGGACCCGATCCTCGCCCTGCTCGAAAAAAACGTCGTCCCGGCGCCGGCCACCGGAAGCGCAACACCGGCTACCCGGGCGGACCAGCCCGCAAGCGGCGCAGCACGGGTGCCGGCCGCTGCGGGCGCCAAAAAACCGGCGGCTGACGTACTGCGCCTGGTCACCGTCGCCATAGACGCCGGACACGGCGGCGAGGATCCGGGCGCAAAGGGCCGCAGCGGCACCTACGAGAAGCACGTCACGCTGGCAATCGCGAGAAAACTGAAAGCGCTTGTCGACGACGAACCGAACATGCGAGCCGTGTTGATCCGTGACGGGGACTACTACATTCCGCTCGCCAATCGCGTCATCAAGGCGCGCAGGGTCCAGGCTGACTTGTTCGTCTCGATCCATGCCGATGCCTTCATCAAGCCCCACGCCCGCGGCTCTTCGGTGTTCGCTCTGTCGGAACGCGGGGCGACCTCGGCCGCCGCCGGCTGGCTGGCGAAAAAGGAGAACCAGGCCGACCTGATCGGCGGAGTCAACATCGACGTCGACGACCCGACCCTGAAGCAGGTGCTGCTCGATCTATCCCAGACCGCCACCATCAACGACAGCCTGAAACTCGCCAGGGCGGTGCTAGGCGAGATCGGCGGAATCAACGAACTGCACAGAGAGCGCGTCGAGCAGGGCGGCTTTGCGGTGCTCAAGGCCCCGGACATCCCCTCCATCCTGGTCGAGACCGCCTTCCTCACCAACCCCGACGAGGAACGGAAACTCAAGGACGATAGGTATCAGGACAAGATGGCACAGGCGATTCTGGTGGGCGTCCGCAAATACTTTGCCGCGAATCCCCCGCTGGCCCGCTCCAAATTAGCCCAGAACTAAGAGCAAGGATGAAGGCGGAAGGATGAAGGATGAAGGCGGGAGAGCAAGGGTGAAATTTGAATGTGGAAGGAGGGGTTAGGCAAAAAGGCAAGAGAACGGGATGCGCTCCGCGTACGCATAACTGCATCCTTCATCCTTCCGCCTTCATCCTTCATCCTTGAACCTTCATCCTTCATCCTTGGGTCGGCGCCTCTAGCCTCATGCCGACCGTCGGCATTCTCCTGGCCGCGGGCAGCGGCAGCCGCTTCGGCGGCGGCAAGCTGCTGCATCGGCTCCGCGACGGCACGCCGATCGGCTTAGCGTCTCTGCGAAATCTCAAAAAAGCGCTGCCCGAAGTCATCGCCGTGGTGCGCGCCGGGGATGATGAACTGTCAGAACTGCTGGATCGCGAGGGCATTGTCGTGACTCCTTGCGAAGACGCGCACCTGGGCATGGCGCGCAGCCTTACCCACGCGATCCGCGCCAGCCTAGACGCCGATGCCTGGGTAATTGCGCTGGGGGACATGCCCTTCGTCGCGCCGGCAACGATAGGCGAGCTCGCCCGACGGGTCGCGCATTCGGGCCGGATCGTCGTGCCCGCTTACCGCGGCGAACGCGGCCACCCGGTCGGTTTTGGCAGCCGCTACCGTGCCGAGTTACTCAGTTTGGAAGGAGACGAAGGCGCGCGCTCGGTGGTCAAGCGTCACGCGCGGGACGTCGAGATCATCGACTGCGAAGATCCCGGCATACTGCGCGACATCGACACGCCGGGCGACGCGGCCTGAGCCCGATCAATTCGGCGGTTTGATGACTACGGCCTTGAGGTCGCCGTCGATGATGAAATTGCCGCGGATCTGTGCGGCCTGCGACCTCAACTCGATGAAGACGGCCCCGTTTACGTCCTTGTTCGGAGATACTTCGAAGCCTCCGGTCGCCGACAGCAGCCCGGAGGCGAGCTTGAGATTGCGATACTGATAGCGGCCACTGGCGACGCTGACCGCGCCGGAGATTTCCTCGAACCAGGTCGACCCACCCTGCACCTTTGGCCTGCCTCCCGTCTGCAGCGCGCGCACCAGGTCCACGCCGTCCAGGCCCCCCTTTCTGATGACGAAAATACCGTCA
This sequence comes from Burkholderiales bacterium, assembly GCA_045403275.1. Taxonomy (GTDB): domain Bacteria; phylum Pseudomonadota; class Gammaproteobacteria; order Burkholderiales; family JACQAP01; genus JACQAP01. Next base: position 17,719 of record JAXIOX010000275.1, read on the forward strand.
ATCCTGGGCGCATCGAACAGCGTGGGGAGGTCGGGAGCGGCCAACGAGTAGCGCAGCGTCGCGTCCAGCTGTCCGCTCGACTTCGCATTGCGTGTGAA
>JAXIOX010000013.1:0-4929 GCA_045403275.1 Burkholderiales bacterium
GTCCACCCGATCGAGTGCCGCCAGCGGCGCCCGCCGTTCGAGCCGGATGCCGATCCACTCCACTTTCCCCGCCCGAGGAAAGTTCGCCATCAGCTTCGCCAGTTCACCGTCCACCTCACCCCCCGCCCTCTCCCCAGAGCGGAGAGGGTGCCTGGTTCATTCCTTTGGCAATGCGTTCCTTCATCGATACTGCCAACAGTCTTCGAAAAGATTGCTCACAAAAAAAGCGTTACGACTCTCCACTCCCTCTCCGCCCGCTTGCGGGGGGAGAGGGCTGGGGTGAGGTGGGTCTTCCGACCATGTCTTCGGGCCTGACCCACTGGTCGAACTGTTCCGCGGAGACATAGCCGAGTTTCACGGCCGCTTCCTTGAGCATGATGCCTTCCTGGTAGGCTTTCTTGGCGATCTGCGCGGCCTTCTCGTAGCCGATGTGCCGATTGAGCGCCGTGACCAGCATCAGGGATTCCTGCACCGACTTTTCGATGCGTTCGCGGTTCGGTTCGATGCCGACCGCGCAATTGTCGTTGAAGCTCAGCGCGCCGTCGGCGAGAAGCCGGACACTCTGCAGGAAATTGTGGATGATCACCGGCTTGAACACATTCAACTCGAAGTTGCCCATCGAGCCACCGACGTTGATGACCACATCGTTGCCGAACACCTGGCAGCAAGCCATGGTCAGTGCTTCCGACTGCGTGGGGTTCACCTTGCCCGGCATGATCGAGCTGCCGGGTTCGTTCTCGGGAATTCTCAGCTCGCCGATACCGCAGCGCGGACCGGACGCCAGCCAGCGGATGTCGTTGGAGATCTTCATAAGCGAGGCCGCAACCGTTTTCAGCGCCCCGTGCGCGTGCACGAGCGCATCGTTGGCCGCCAGCGCCTCGAATTTGTTGCGCGCCGAGACGAATGGCAGACCGGTCGCCTTCCCCAATTCCTTCGCCACCCGCGCGCCAAACTCCGGATGCGTATTCAGCCCGGTGCCTACCGCGGTGCCTCCCAGTGCCAGTTCGCACAAATGCGTCAATGACGCCTGTACGTGGGCGATGCCGTGTTCGAGTTGGGAGAGGTAGCCGGAGAATTCCTGCCCGAGCGTCAGCGGAGTGGCGTCCTGCAGGTGGGTACGGCCGATCTTGATGATGTCGTCGAATACCCTGGATTTTTGCGCCAGGGTGTCGCGCAAGGTCCTCAGAGACGGCACCAGTCGGTCATGCAACATCCGCACCGCTGCGACATGCATCGCGGTCGGAAAAACATCGTTGGAGGATTGCCCCTTGTTGACGTCGTCGTTCGGGTGCACGAGACGCTTCTCGCCGCGGTTGCCGCCGAGAATTTCCGAAGCACGGTTGGCGACCACCTCGTTCATGTTCATGTTGGTCTGGGTACCGGAGCCGGTTTGCCAGACCACCAGGGGAAACTCTTCGTCATGCGTCCCGGCGATGACCTCGTCCGTTGCCTGGATGATGGCGCTGCCCCTTTTTGCGTCGAGCAGGCCGAGTTCGATGTTCACCGCAGCGGCGGCACGCTTCACCAGCGCCAGCGCGCGGACCAGCTCCACCGGCATGCGCTCACCGGAAATACGGAAGTTCTGCAGGCTGCGCTGGGTCTGCGCCCCCCACAGTCTCTCCGCCGGGACCTCGATGTCGCCGAACGTGTCCTTCTCTATCCTGGTTTTCATATCAGGCCCCCAACACATTTAGCCACAGAGGACACGGAGAACACAGAGGAAGAAAAAAAGAAAGTGCGTAACGAGAGGTGACCGTTCACGAGCCTACGCTATGAACTCTAATGTGATGGATCATCATCCCATGAAAGATTCTAACCCTGGCATTTCCTTTTTTCTTGTCTTTCCTCCGTGTTCTCTGTGTCCTCTGTGGCAAAAAGGATTCATCGTGTTGAAGACGGCTTCTGGAATGATGCGCCGAGGTCGGCAAGCGGATGCTCGCGCGCCTGCCAAGGACTGGCGAAGAAGCCCTCGAGCCATTCCGGCGTCACTTCTGCCGGCGTCGCCGGCCGCCAGCGCGGGTGCCTGTCCTTGTCGATCAGCAGCGCGCGGATGCCCTCGGCAAGATCCGGACGGGCGGCGCAGGTCAGCGACGCTACCAACTCGACGCGAAAAACCTCGGCCAGCGAGGCACGCAGCATGCGCCGCTGCAGGGCATGCGACAACGCAGCCGAACCGGGCGACCCCGCGGCAAGCGTCGCGGCAGCCTTTGCCAGCCAGGCGTCCTGCGTTTTCACGCCCGCGATCGCCGCGATGATTGCAGGCAGCGTTGCGTATCCGCACAACTCGTCGACCAGGTCGAGATACTCGCGCAGCGGGCCGGGCACAGGACGCGCAGCCGCGACGCTGCGCAGGACATCTGTGAGCAGGCGATGACCGTCCGCAGCGTCCGCTGTCCACGGTTGCCGCATCAGGCTTTGCATGACCCGGGCCTTGTCGGCGTGTGCGATCTGGTAGTCCGCAAACCGCACGAACAGCGCGTCAGCAGCGTTCAACTGGGCACCGGTGAGCGCGAGGAAAAGGCCGCTGCGGCCCGGTGCGCGGTTGAGCAGCCAGGTGCCGCCGACATCGGGATACAGGCCGATGGTGATCTCCGGCATGGCCACGCGCGAGTGCTCGGTCACCACGCGATGGCTGGCACCCGCCATCAGCCCAAGGCCGCCTCCCATCACGATCCCGTTGCCCCAGCACAGCACCGGTTTCGGATAAGTGTGAATCAGGTAATCGAGGCGGTACTCCCGGGAGAAGAAGGCGAGCGCATAAGCGTTACCGCGAATGTCGTCGCGCTGCGGTGACGCATGATGCTCGACCATTGTCCTGTGAAGGTTGTGCAGGTCGGCACCGGCACAAAACGCCTTCTCGCCGGCCGCCTCCAGGACCACGAACGCGACGCCAGGATCGCTCGCCCACACCGAAAGGCGCTCGAAGAGCAGGTCGATCATGTCCAGCGACAGGGAATTCAGCGACTTCTCGCTGTTCAGGCGGGCGATGCCCGCGCGTGCGCCGTTGTCCGCTCGACGCTCTTCGAACAGCACTAGCTGCGAGTTAATTCCGGACATCGAAATGGCGTCACTCCAGTGATGTCTGCCAGAAAGTCAAGACCTCGACGCAAAGGCGCAAAGACGCGAAGAACAGCGAAACAGGAGAATGCTTTCTCTCGATTGTGCCTTGCGCCCGCACCTGAAATGCGGAATAGGATGCAGCTTGAAGCAAGTACCGATTCTGCTTCGCAACGAACAGCAATCTCTTGTTCGAGCCTTTGATTTCCTTTGCGTCTTTGCGTCTTTGCGTCAAAGGATCTTGAACTTGGTTTCGTTCGTGATGAAAGGGTTTCACATCTGCCTTTGAAATGCGGCATCGACCGAGGCCAGCGCCGCCATGTTTACCAGCCGCCGCACCGTGGCCGTAGGCGTGAGGATGTGCACCGGCTTGGCCGCGCCCAGCAGCATCGGTCCGACGGTAATGCCCTCGCCGGAGGTGATCTTGAGAAGATTGAAAGAAATATTCGCCGCGTCCAGCGTGGGCATGATCAGCAGGTTTGCCTCGCCCTTGAGCCGCGAGTTCGGGAAGATCCTCATTCGGATTTCCTCGTTCAGCGCCGCGTCGCCGTGCATTTCGCCTTCGACCTCCAGATGCGGGGCCTTTTGTTCGAGAATCTCCCGCACCGCGCTCATCTTCTGTGCCGATGGATTGCGCGAGCTGCCGAAGTTGGAGTGCGACAGCAGCGCGATCCTGGGGACGATACCGAACCGATGCACTTCGTCGGCGGCAAGCGTGGTGATCTCGGCTAGCTGCGCCGCCGTCGGATCCGGGTTTACGTAGGTATCGCAGATAAACAGCGTGCGTTTCGGCAGGATCAGCATGTTCATCGCGGCGAACTGGTTCACGCCCTTGCGCAGTCCGATCACATTGGAGATGTAACCCAGGTGCAGCGAATGTTCGGCGTCGGTTCCGCACAGCATCGCATCGGCGTCACCCCGACGCACCATTAGCGCGCCGATAAGCGTGGTGCGGCGCGTAACCTCACGCTTGGCGTACTCCACCGACACGCCTTTGCGTCGAACCAGGGCGTAGTACTCCTGCCAGTAGTCGCGAAAGCGCGGGTCGGAGTTCGGATTCACCATCTCGAAATCGCGGCCGGGCCGGATGCGCAGGCCGAAGTTCTCGATACTCGGATTCAGCACCTCCGGGCGGGCGATCAGGATCGGCTTGGCCACGCCCTCATCCACCACCACTTGAACGGCGCGCAGCACGCGTTCGTCCTCGCCCTCGCAGAACACCAAGCGGCTGGGATTCTTCTTCGCGGTGGCGAAAACCGGTCTCATGATGAGGCCGGAGTGGTAAACGAATTGGGACAGTTGCTGGTGGTAGGCGGCAAAATCCGCGATCGGACGCGTGGCGACGCCGCTTTCCATCGCCGCCTTCGCCACGGCCGGTGCAATCCTGACGATCAGCCGCGGATCGAAAGGCCTCGGGATCAGGTATTCGGGGCCGAACGAAAGGTTCTGCTCGCCGTAGGCAATCGCCACAATGTCGGATTGCTCCGCCTGCGCCAGTTCGGCGATCGCCCGCACCGCGGCGAGCTTCATCTCTTCATTGATCGTCGTCGCACCCACATCCAGCGCGCCGCGAAAGATGAACGGAAAGCACAACACATTGTTCACCTGGTTCGGGTAATCCGAACGGCCGGTTGCAATCACGGCGTCCGGCCGCACCGCCTTCGCCTCGTCCGGCAGGATCTCTGGAATGGGATTGGCAAGCGCGAGGATCAGCGGCGTCTGCGCCATTTTCTTCACCATCTCCGGCTTCAGTACCTTGGCAGCCGACAGGCCGAGAAAGATGTCCGCATCCGCAATGATGTCGGCAAGCATTCGCGCCTTGGTGTCTTTGGCGTAGCGGACCTTGTTGTCGTCCATCTCAGATCGGAAGAG
>JAXIOX010000255.1:0-19341 GCA_045403275.1 Burkholderiales bacterium
CATGGGCGACGGCCTCGCCGACGGCCGGCCGGAATACCGCGCCGGGCCGCGCGACTGGCGCACGCCGCCGTTGTGGGGCATCGGCCTGAGCGAGAAAGTCAATGGCAACGCGATGCTGTTGCACGACGGCCGCGCGCGCAATTTTTCCGAAGCGATTCTCTGGCACGGCGGCGAAGCCGCGGCGGCTCGCGACGCCTTCCGCAGCATGCCGAAACAGGAGCGCGAGGCGCTGCTCGCCTTTCTCGCATCACTTTGACGATTAAGCGAACCGCCATGCGTCTCGTTCTTGCCGCTGCAGCCGCTGTCTTCGCACTCAGCGTCCGCGCCGAAGTAATCTGTCCCGACTCGCTCGAAGTGCGACAGCAGGCCGTCACGCCATCGGAGGACTGGACGGCGACCTACACCGACCCGCCGCTGAGGCTCACCGGTGTGACGGTGTTTGACGGACCACCTTCGCAGAAGCACAAAGTCAAGCCTTATTCCACCAAAAGCACCCAAGGTGAAGTGCGCGTTTACTGGCGCCTGCCGGTAAGCCGGCGCAATTTCCACCTGATGTGCACTTACGAGCGCACCTCGGCCAGCCTGGTGACAGTGTTGCCGCCGGGAGTGACCGGCTGCAACGCCGTATTCGACCGTCGAGTTTCGTATGGTCGTGAAGGCAATGCGGTGAAAAGAATGGTGTGCAACTGACACCTCATCCCCCGCCTTCTCCCCGGAGCGGAGAAGGTGCGCTGCGCGGGCCTAGAGTATTGGTGATTTGAGTTTCCTCTCCAAGGTTACGGGATCTGATGACCCTATTGCATCATCAATTGCGTCGTAGGCTCACCGAGCCAGAAAAATTACTGTGGCAGCAACTGCGGAATCGGCAACTCTCCGGGTTCAAGTTTCGACGTCAGCATCCGATCGGTCCATACATAGTTGATTTTGCCTGTCTGAATCCAAAACTGGTTATCGAATTGGATGGGCGACTCCACGACAAGCGTTATGCTTATGACGAAACCCGTACAAGATTTCTCGAGTCCAATGGTTTCACGGTAGTAAGATTTCGTAACATTGAAATCTATCGGCAACGATCAGCGGTCTTGGCGACAATCGAAGCCGCGCTTGTTCCACAACCGCGAGCTACAATCGAGGCTCACAAGTTCCCAACTCCCTCTCCGCCCTTTGGGGGGAGAGGGGTGGGGTGAGGTGGGGCCATGCAAATTGACGTGATATCCGATGTGGTATGCCCGTGGTGCTTCATCGGCAAACGCCACCTCGAATCCGCACTTGCCGCTTGGCGAAAGGATCATCCCGGCGAAGAGCAACCCCAAGTGCGTTGGCACCCGTTCCAGCTCAATCCGCAATTGCCCCGCAGCGGCATGCCGCGCGCCGAATACATCGCGACAAAGTTCGGCGGCCCGCAGCGTGCGAAGGAAATCTACGCCAGGGTCGCCAATGCCGGCGCCCGTGCCGGCATCGCCTTCGACTTCGACAGGATAACGGTACAACCGAACACCCTGAATGCGCATCGGCTGATTCATCGTGCCGGCTCCAGCGGCAGGCAGGAGGCGATGGCGGAGGCGTTGTTCCGGGCCTACTTCCTCGAAGGCGCCGATCTGTCCCGCGACGACACACTCGCCGACATCGCCGCCCGTGCCGGCTTCGACCGCAACGAGATCCGTGCCTACCTCGCCAGCGACGAGGACAAGACTCTCATCGAGGACCAGGATCAGCATGCGCGGTCGCTCGGCGTCGAAGGCGTGCCTTTCTTCATTTTCAACCGGCGCTATGCCGTTTCCGGTGCGCAACCGCCCGAGGCTATCCTCGATGCAATGGCAAGAGCCCACGAGGAACTTGCTGCAGCGCCGCAATAGTCGCGCAGATTACGGTTGATTCGTTCCGGCGACGGCGCTAGCATGCGGCCAAGAATAAAAGCACGAGGAACTGCGTGACCCTCAACTTCGACGAAGGAGGTGTACCATGTGCTTAGAGTTCGAAGCGTTGTACTGGGCAAAGCTGGCCGAAGAAGAAAAGCAAAAAAAAGAAGCCGAAAAGCAGGCAAAACCGGAGAAGCCGGCAGAAACCAAGCCGCAAGTACGCCCGGAATACGAGGAAGACCCGCTTCCAGTTTGAATGTTCGCGAATCGAGTTACGATGACAAAACCCCGCGCAAGCGGGGTTTTTGTTTTTCCACCCCCCGTGTTTCCGCGCGTTCGCTCAATGGGATAATCCGCCGAGGCGGGAACCATGAAACTCATCACCTGGAATATCCAATGGGGTCGCGGCATCGACCTCAAGGTCGACCTGGCCCGGATTGCGCGCACCGCCAGCGAGATCTCCGAGTTCGACGTGCTGTGCCTGCAGGAAGTGGCGGTGAATTTTCCGGCTCTGGCGGGAAGCCGCGGCGAGAACCAGGTCGAGGAACTGTCGCGTTTGCTGCCCGGCTACTCCGCGCACTACGGCATCGCCACCGACGTGGATGACGGCCACGGCAACCGCAGCCGCTTCGGCAATCTGATTTTTTCGCGACTGCCGGTGATCCAGGTGTTTCGTCATCTGCTGCCTTGGCCGCCCGACCCGAAGGTGCCGAGCATGCAGCGCATTGCCGTTGAGGTGGTCGTGCAGGCCAAGTGGGGCCCGCTGCGGGTGATGACCACGCACCTGGAGTATTACTCGGCGATGCAGCGGAAGGGGCAGGTCGAGGCGCTGCGGCGCCTGCACGAAGAAGCCTGCGGGCACGCCGTGTTCCCGCGACCGTCTGGAGATCCGGGCGAGCCTTTCGCGGCGCTGCCGCGCCCCGCGACTGCCATCCTCACCGGCGATTTCAACTTCAAGCCAGACGCGCCCGCATATGAGCGAATGACCGCGGCATTCGGCGCGGCCGTGCCGCGCCTTATTGACGCCTGGGAGATCGCGCATCCGAAAAAGCCGCACGCACATACCGTCGGGCTGTACGAGAACGGCTGGGCGGAGCATCCCTACTGCTGCGATTTCATTTTCGTGACCGACGATCTGGCATCACGCGTTCGCGCGGTCGCCGTGGATACGCAGACTCAGGCGTCAGACCATCAGCCCGTTCTGATCGAGTTGGCGGACTGAAAGTTCGACCCTGCGGACTCACGTAAGCCTAAGCTGTGGGGCATGCCCTTTGGCACGGCGGGATCGCATAAGTATTCGGCGCGCGGAGCGCCGCATGCAGGGGTCAGGCGCATGGCCAAGTCATCCTACTTCACTTCGCGCCGCCGGACTTCTTGACCCGTAAAATGCATCAGGGCATCTTGCTGATGATCTGCTTCATCTCGTCCACAGCGAAGCCACGCAGGGTTTCCGTTCGCACATTGCCAAGCGAGGCAACCTTCAGTAGTGACGAGGTAACAGCTTCATCTGAGCCCTCCAAAACCACCACGATGTCGTAACGCCCCACGGTGTAGTAGGTGCTCTTGACCGTCACGCCGAGCTTTTCTGCCATCGCCCGAAATGCATTGAAGCGATCTGGTGAGTCCTTGACGTTGCGGATTCCCTGATCGGTGAAGTTAATAAGGGTAATGAACGTTGCCATGATTCCCTCCAAGGAGAGTCGATGCTTTCCTCGCGGTCGCTAAGCCGACGCAACAATATGGAAGAAGACCGCCATTCCTCCAGATCCGGTAGTGCGGCGATGTCCGCGAAATTCTCTCCGGCGCATAACGTGGAGCAAACCGGCTCGCACCAGCTTGCTGGTGCGAGCCGGTGTTGAGCGCCGCGTCAGACCTTGCTCGTTACGGTCCAGGCACATAGGTAACAGTTTAGTCCAGCGACATCGGTAACACTTTGCCGTTAACTACGGGCATCTGTGGAGGTGCTCTTGCCCAGGAAGGAGATTACTCTTAAGGATCAGTAGACGCATTTCATTGCTGAATACCTGCGCGCAGAGCCGTCGATTTCCAGCTGCAGCTCTCGTTCGCCAGGACTACTGCATTCTCCACGCGCCATCCTTCCCCACGGCAAAATTCGGATAACTACGTGCTCGATACCATTGATCATCATTTAGCCCGCGCAGCGGGTTCAAATCAACGGTCAGATCGGTCCGATAGCCGTGAGTCCAGTTGCCGTGACTGTCCTTGCCGCCGGTGCTCGTGTTGAGATAAAAGGTGTAATGGACGCCGGTCTTGTCGTTGGTCCACTTGACGGTCGATTGCGCGTTCGGCTGCCCGCTCTGTTCGAGTAGGCGCATGATCTGTTGGCGGTCGCTGTCGTCCATCATCTCCCGATAAACGTATTCCGCCTTGTGAAACTGCTCCCTCCAGTCGTGCATGAGGCGCCGTTTTTCCTGTGCCAAAGCCAGCCAACCCTCGATCTCGCCCAGACGCTGGTCCAGCTCGCGCCGGTAGCCTGCGTCGGTCATCTCGACCGCCTCGTCATATTGCCCCGGATTGCCCGACGAGACCCGCGCCATGGCGATCTTGCTGTTCCTCAGCGCCTGTTCATTGTGGGCAAAGGCAGCCAATTCGCGTAGCAGAGGAAGATATTGGCGCAGATCTTCCTGGATGCGTGCCCGATCGAATGCTGGCAGATAGTGGCGAAGGATCGAGCCGAAGTGGTCATTGACGTCACCTGCGCGGATGCCCACACGACTTACCGTGAGCGGCGCGCCGCTATCGAGCAGCGAACGCCAACTCGCTGGCGTCAGTGAGTCCAAAGTGATGGTGCGCAGGGCAAAAGGGATCTTGTCGGAAATGACAGAATCGCCATGGTAATAAGCAGGATGCAGGGCAAAGGCGGTAATTCTGCCGTAGAAGAACGGTACGACCGCCAGAACGGTGATGCGTTTCTCTTCGCCGGCCGACAAGAAAGACCTGTCGAGCAGCTTGGAATGGCTGCCGTGTATCCCCCCGTAAAGGATGCGGGTCTCAACCATGAAACAGCGGCCTGCTTGCAGGTCGTTCGCCATGGAAACCCGTAGTTCCGCAACGCCAGGGCGGGGACTGGCTAAGAGCAGAATCAATACGAGATAACCAGTCAATCGGGCTAATAGAGACATGAAATGAGCTCTCTGTGTGATATGTAACTCAGGCAAGAATTACACAATCACCCAAATGACATGAAGTCTCCGGGAGCGGGGCGAACGACCAAGATCACCGGTACTTTGGCCGCGGGCGCGAGCCGGCTGGCAAACGGCCTGGTTCATCGCCGGGTTGGGCGTTCGGTTTTAACTGCACCCGCAATGCACGCAGCTCCGTTGCCTTCTCCACGGCGGGGCCGGAAGCCAGACAACGACTGGCAGTGATACGACCCTCAGATTGTTGCAGGTACAGAAGGTACGCTTCGCCGACTGTTGGATTCACCGGTGGAAGAAAGAAGTCACAATCCGATTGACCGGTTTGAATTGTGAGGGTCTTCGACGGGAAACCCTTGAATACTTCGACCGGTTGCGCTGCCACGTGGTCTAGAGCCTTAAAAGAGGACACCGTAGCAACCAAGACGAGATCGGCATGATCGACGCGGTCGGAGAGGCTCAGTGTTCGACACTGGCACGCAAAGACAGCGCTCGAGACGAAAAGCGACATCCCGGCAGTGATCGCGGCGAGACGAGACATGTACGTGAGTTCCGACGCCCAACGCCGCGGTTAAACGGGTGCCGCCGCGTGCAGCGCGGCGGGTGACCAACGACGACGACGTAAGGCGCTCCCGTTCAATGGGATCGACGACGCTCGTTTTTGAACGGCATCATCGTGCCGGCTGGCGCTCATAGGGGCCGCGCGACGTCGACCTGCCATGACGCTTGTGCGCACAAACATCAACTTTCTCGAAAGGGGAAGTCCATGTTGATCCGCAATCAAGAAGTTCACTGTCATACGCTGGTCCGACCTGGTTGAGGGCCTGACTCGGGAAGCGGACTCGGCACCAGGCCGCGCCGGCTGAGGTTGGATAGAAACTCCGGCAGCACTTTGACCAGTTCTTCCGGGCGGTTGATGCCTCGGCCGCCATCGTGCATCAGGACGATGTCGCCTGCCTGCGCCGCGCTCAGTCGGTGGGCAATCCTGCGCGCGGTGCCCAGTGGCCCCCAGTCAACGGCGCTGTGGTTCCATAGCACCAGGGCCTGACCGCCGCGTCCGGCTTCCTCGATCATGCAACGACGCAAGCGCCCGTGCGGTGGCCGGAAAAACTTCGGTGCCCGGCCGATGAGGTCGGCGATTGCGGCGGCGCCATCGCGAACTTCTTTGCGTGCGGTCGACGCGAGCACCGTCCAAGGATGGCGGTGGCTCCAGGTGTGGTTTCCCAGCTCATGCCCATTGGCAGCCACTTGGCGTACGAGTGCGACCTGCTCGAGCGCGAAGCGCCCAACGACGAAGAATGTGACACAAACGTTCGCCTGCGCCAGGATGTCGAGGATGCGCGGCGTCCACCGTGCGTCCGGTCCGTCATCGAAGGTGAGATACACGCGCCCGCCCTCAGGTGGCTGCGCGAATCCGAGCGGGAGACTCGCCATTTCTTTTTTCCACATCATCGCGCACGTCGCCGAATCGCCGCAGCAGTTCCTTGCGGGTGAGCCAGTAAATGGTCGGGTCCGGCCTCGCCGAAGCGCGGGTCTGCTCTGCGGGCGCGAACGCCCACACCAGAAGGCGGAAGTACGCGGCGATCAGGCGCTTCTTGCGCCCATTCGGGAACGGTTCAGTGATGAAACCGATCCGCTGGCCATGGGGCGGCAGCCAACTCACAGCGTGGTAGACCGCCAGGTCCGAGAATAGCGGATCCTGGCGTGCTCGGTCTGCCAGAATATACATGGACTCGAGCATGAGCCGCATAAAGCGCAACGCCGCTCGTCTGGAAGTGGCTGCTTCGATCTGGGGGAAGCGCGCGTTGTTGAAATGCAGCGTGCCGACGAGATCCCCGGGCGCCAACCGGGTGCCGTCCGCGAACTCCCTTGCAGGGCCGCGATACCGGGAGCGCCCCGCGTACAGCACCTCCCCGACTGGCTGCAACCGATGCCGGCTTTGGTACAGGTCGTCCACCCTGCGCAGGCCGCTTTGCGTAATTTGCCGCACCCGGTCCATCAGTGTAAGTACCGCCTCGCTGTGGCTTCGCGATTGCGCGAGCGCCAGGACCAATTCGGCGATCCGCAACGCCCCGTCGCGCGTGCCCAGAGTCCGCGCGCGATCCTGGATTCGGGCAAGTTCGCCGGTATTCGCGAGCAGGGATTCGATAGCCGCCGCCAGATCGTCCTCCGGCACCAGGCGGCCGACGCCATGCTGCTCGAGGAAACGCACGTTGAAGCTTTCCTGTCCGCGCAATGAGCGCGTCGCCAACAACGGCCGGCCGCATGCCAGCGCCTCGGCCACCGTCACTCCGCCGGGTTTGCCGACCACGACATCGGCGGCACGGATGAAGACTTCCGTCTGCTCGGTCCAATCCCACACGCTGAGCCGACCCGGATACCGGGTGACGAGTGGAGCGAGCGATTTGCGCACGGATGCATTGCGACCTGCCAATACGAGCACTTGCACACGAGCCGCACATGCAAGCAGACGTGCCGCGACCGCCTCCACGCCCAGGCCCAGACCACCGCCCGGCACGGTCACGACGGGGGCGTCTGGGGTGAGTCCGAGCTGCAGCCGCGCTTGCCGAACGCTGGGCGGATCGCGAAAGCCGGGCATCAGGGGAATACCGGTTACCGACATCCGCGAACGTCCGATGGCAAGCCCCGGTAAACCGGCGATCGAGTCATGAGCGACACAATAGTAGTCGATCCCCGGCTGAATCCAGAAGTCGTGCACACCGAAATCGGTCAAGACACCGATCAACGGTGTATTTAACCCGCGGCGTTTTTTCACGATGGAGAACAGGGCCGCCGGAATCATCTGCGTGGCTATAACCACATCTGGGACGAAGGCCTGCACGCGCGCTTCCAGCCGCCGTCCAAGCCGCTCCCAGACCCACTTGATCAGGATCAGTGCCAGCCGCCCCAATACACCGTTTACCGAATTCCTGCGCGCACGCTTGGGAAGCACCTCGCAAAGCAAGCGAAACAGCACCCGGTCCAGCGCATAGTGGGCGCCGCCCGGTTCCAGCCGCCCGGCCTCCGCGGCAACGGTCGCGAGCAGCTCCAGACCCTCGGCCAGAGCGGGCGGCGGCGCCTCGTTGCTCTCCAGGATGTCGCGCGAGGTGCGTTGATCGAGCTGATAGATCCGGTCGTACAGTTCGGGTCGCTCCTGCACCAGCCGCAGATAGCCCCGCCGCACGGTTTGTTCGACGCTTGCGTCCATCAAAGACCCGAAATCGATCGTCTGCACGATCGCGTTGGGCGCGCGTTCCAGCAGCGCTGCCTCGACAGCCTGTGCGGCGCGCAGATGACCCGAACCCAGGGTGGAGGTCAGCAACAGTACGCGCGGCGCGGCGCCCGACTGCTCCAACGCCTCGGCGTAAAGACTCGAACACGATCTGGATTGACGCCTGCTCACGAGGCCGGCTGCGGGCTTTTGTCCCGCTCGCTGAGCAACGCGTCCACCGCGCGAAACATGCGCCAGATATCGGGCAGCACCTGGCTGACGAACTGCCAGCTAAACGCATGACCCAGGCTCAAATCCACGTGGCCGAGGACCCGGTTGATGAGCCACACCCTGGCCTTACCCTCCGGCGCGGCCTTCGCCAGCGCCAGGCTTTCCGGATAGGGGATGAGAGTGTCGTTGCGGCCGTGGATCAGGAGCAGGCGCGCCTCGAGCGGCCCGAGATCCTTGTTGTGCAGGGAAAGGGCGTCGAGGTCGGCGAGCATGGCGGGCGGCAACCCGGCGAGCAGCGCCGGGAAGCGCGCCGGGTCGGTATTGATGGCCATGTCATACACGGCTTTGCCTTCCCGGCTCAGATCGGCGACCAGGTCGGCCACGTCCGCCGCCCTATCCTGCCGCTTGCGCTCGGCGATAGCCTCGATGAGCTCGCGGTCCCGCGGCGCACGCAAGTACGCTTTGGCGCCGTAGGCAAACACCAGCCTGCCGTATTCGTCCGGTTTCAGGTAGCCCTCCTTGCCGTCCACCTCGAAGTGGCCAGTGGTGAAGAAACGGATGGCGCGGAACAGGTCGTGATAGCCCCCCACCGCCACGATGAAGCGCACCCGCTCGCGAATGTCGGGCTCCAGGGCGGCGAGCACCGCCGGCCCCACCGAGTAACTGAACGCGCCGACCCCTGCCCTTCCCCCGGGGGCCAGATCCGGCCGGCTCGCCAGATAAGCGAAGGCGTCGGCAACCGCCCGGGCGTCGGTGGGCTGCACGCGCAATTCCCTGAAGCCGGGGAGCTCCGGCGCGAGCACCGCGAAGCGCGCCCGCGCAAGCGTCATGGCGAAGGCCACCAGGCGCGCATCGTCCTTGCCTTCCGGAACGGCGCCGGGCACCAGCACGATGCCGGCGACCGGCTCGGCGTCCGCCGACAAGTATAGATCGCCCGTGTGGTTGCGGCCGTTCACGTCGAAGGCTACGGTTTGTCGCCGGGGAGGTTGGGTGACCTCCTTCCAGCGCGACGGGCCGTGGCCGGCGCCCGCGTCGGCCAGCACGAGCAGCGACTGGTAGTGGCGTAGCGGCGCGCACCCGGCAAGGAGCAGCAGGGCAGCCGCTGCGATCAGGAGGTGCCGGCGACGGATTGCCTGGAGATGAAGAATTGACATCCGGGTCAGGCCTGGCTTTTTGGATATCAGTTTGTCCGCAACAGGTGGGACTGAGATACCCGTGCAATTAGCCAAGCCTGACGTCCTCGTCCAGGCACTGCTCCGCCAAGCACAGGCGAGCCCGCTGGATCAGACGGCCGCTTCGTTTTGCTCCGTGGAAGGGGCACGCACGATGTAGCCGCCGGACTTCTCGTCGTGCTCAAGGTTGAGGTGGCCCCTGATCGCGGCCTCTTCGAGCAGGCTGTTGAAGCTCTTGAATCCGTGATAAGTCTCGTTGAATCCCGGGTTGCGGCGCTTGAGCGCCTGCTTGACCATCGAGCCCCAGATCTTGTCGTCCCCGCCCCGTTCTGAAACCAGCGCCTCGAAGGTGTTGACCACCAGGTCAATCGCCTTTTGCGTCTTGTCGTCAGACGCCGCTTCTTCGGCCTCCATCGGTTCGGCAGCAGGCGTCTTCGGGGCCGCGACGGGCCTGGCTGCCGGCTTCTTGCGCCCGCCGCGGCGCGCCTGGCTCTTTTCCCGCACCAGGTCGTCGTAGAAGATGAATTCGTCGCAGTTGGCGATCAGCAGATCGGAGGTGGAATGCTTCACACCCACACCGATCACTTCCTTGTTGTTCTCGCGCAGCTTGGACACCAGCGGAGAAAAGTCGGAATCGCCGCTGATGATTACGAAGGTGTCCACATGCGATTTGGTGTAGCACAGGTCCAGCGCATCCACCACCATGCGGATGTCGGCGGAGTTCGTGCCGGATTGGCGCACGTGCGGACTCTCGATCATCTCGAAGGCGGCCTCGTGCATCGGCGCCTTGAACTCCTTGTAGCGTTCCCAGTCGCAGTAGGCTTTCTTGACGACGATGCTGCCCTTCACCAGCAGGCGCTCGAGCACTTTCTTCATGTCGAACTTGTCGTACTTGGCTTCGCGCACGCCGAGCGCGATGTTCTCGAAATCGCAGAACACCGCCATGTTACGTTCGTCATTCTGTGTGCTCATAGATGAACCAGTGATAGGTGAACAGTGATTAAGTGATTAAGCGATTAAGTGAATGGTGAATAGTGACTCGAAAGATCAGCTTCGAGGGCGGAGGTACGAGGGCCGAGTAAGATCACTGGATCGGTTTTGACCTTCACTCGAACCTCGGTCCTCGTTCCTCGGCCCTGTATTCACGCCGCCTTTGCAAAGAATTCCTTGACCGTCTCGACGAAGCGGTCGATGTCCGGCCGGTCGACATCCAGATGGGTCACCAGCCGGATGTTGCCCTGCCCGCTGATCAGCATGTCGCGCTCCTTCAGGTACAAGCGCATCGCCACCGAACGCTGCGGCTCGACCGAGACGTACACCATGTTGGTCCGCGCCCCGCCGGGTGCGACTTTCACTTCGTCAATCCGCGAAAGTCCCTCGGCAAGATTGCGCGCGTTCTCGTGGTCCCGTGCCAGGCGCTCGACGTTGTGTTGCAGCGCATAAATGCCCGCGGCAGCGAGCAGGCCGGCCTGGCGCATGCCGCCGCCCACCATTTTGCGCCAGCGCCGTGCCCTGGCGATCAGGTCCTTCGATCCGCATAGCACCGATCCCACAGGCGCGCCCAGCCCCTTGGAAAGGCATACCGAAACGGAGTCGAACTGTTTGCTGATCTCCATCACCGGCACGCCGAGATGCACAGCGGCGTTAAAGATACGCGCGCCGTCCAGGTGCAGAGCCAGCCCGCGGCTGCGGGTGAATTCACGCGCACGCATGAGGTAGTCGAGCGAAAGCACCTTGCCGCCCTGGGTGTTTTCCAGACACAGCAATCGCGTCCTGGCGAAATGCGGATCGTCGGGCTTGATCGCCGCCTCGACGCGGCCCAGGTCGAGTGAGCCGTCGGACTCGTAGTCGAGTGGCTGAGGCTGGATGCTGCCCAGCACCGCCGCGCCGCCGCCCTCGTATTTGTATGTATGGCCCTGCTGTCCGACGATGTACTCGTCGCCGCGCTCGCAATGCGACAGCAGCGCCAGCAGGTTGCTCTGGGTGCCGCTGCAGACGAAGATTGCGGATTCCTTGCCGAGCAGCGCGGCAGCCATCGCCTCCAGGCGATTGACCGTCGGATCTTCTCCGAAAACGTCGTCGCCGACGTCGGCCGCCGCCATGGCGGCCCGCATTTCCACTGTCGGCTTGGTAACGGTATCGCTGCGCAGGTCGATGACTTTCATGGGAGTACTCCTGGACTTCGAACGGCGCCCGAAATTGTACCGCGGGTGGTTTATTGTGCGAACCAGGATGTTACACCAGCGGATATGCTTTTGTTTGCCCGTGCCGAGGCCTGCGGGTTATCATTGGCTTCGAATCCCTGCCCGACGCTCCGGCGAGTCCGCGCGCGATTCGGGTCAATCATCAAGACTCGCAAGGATTTCCAATGTTGCGCAAGTCTATTCAGGCACTGGCGCTGTGCCTGCTCTGTGTCGACCCGCTGGCGGCGCAGACCGAAACCCAGCAAGGCACCCAGAAGGGCGAGTTGATCTGGCGCGATCCGAGCTGCTTTTTCTTCGTACTCAAGGTGAACGAGCATTACGCGCTGTTCGAGTTTCTGGGCGGACCGAGCCCTATGGTGGGCCATGTCTTCGAAGGCAAGCTCACCGGATTTGGATCGCGCCGGATCGAGAATGCGACCGAAGGCAAGCCGACCATGGTGTACTCGGAAGTGTACGAACTGTCGAAGTCGCAGATGGAGAAAAAGATTCCCAAGTTCTGCAAGAAGCGCAAGGAGTTCGAGGCTCTGGAGGGATGAACCCCGGCGAAACGGCCAGCTTGCTCGCGCGCGGCGCAACGTTCCGCCGCGCCGGGAGACAAGTGGCTGCCGCAGTGGTTTTTTGCGCCCTGTATGCATCTGCCGCGTTTGCGGAACAGAGCATGGTGATCTGGAAGAACCATGAATGCGGCTTCTTCATCCTGCAAATGAAGTCGGGCTACGGCATTTTCGAATGGATCGACGGGCCGCAGCCCAACGACGGCGACGTGCTGGAAGGCGACTTCACGTCTTCCGACGAGCAGCAGGTCAACAACAGGACCGCCGATCTTCCAACCACGATCCTCGTGAACGCGTTTGCGCTGAGTCGCAGCGCGATCGCCGCCCGCATGCCGGCGAAGTGCAAGGCTTTACCGGGCTACATTCCTTTCGAACGCCCGTAACACCCCCCTCACCTGCCGGCCGGCAGACTCTCCAGCAGGTGCGGCAACGGCGCCGCGCGCATGCTGTCCGGGTAGGTTTTGAGGAATTCCGCTGCCAGCGCGCGCGCCTTTCTGGCAAAAGCAGCTTGCTCCTTCATATCCGCGCCGGCACGTGCCGCCTGCACATAATGAATCGCGAGGATGAACGACGCTTCCTCGCGCTCGCCATGTTGCGGATGCATCCTCAACAGACCTTCACCCAGTCTGATCTGCTCGGCCAGTTGCGCGCGGGTCTGCGTACCGGGCTGCAACGGATCGCTGGTAAAGCTGTCGTAGAAGTACCCCTGCAACAGCCGGAATGCCGCGTCGGCGGCAACCGGCCCCGATGGTTCCAGCTTCAACGCCTCGCGGTAATGCGGGAGATTGGCGAGAAAGCGGCTCTTGTCCGGCGCAAGCGCAAGTTCGGCTCCGCGTGCCTTGAGCTCGCTCATCAGGAAATTGGAAGGCAGTCCCTGCACCCGTCCATGCGCCGCCAGGTCGCGGTTGAGCAGCTCGCGGATCTCGTCCAGAGTCTTGCCCAGGTCGAGGTGTGCCCGGGCGCGTTTTGCCGCCGGTTCCTTCGATGCAATCGTCTTTTGCAACTCCATCACAGCGACAAGGTAGGTTTGCGCGGATTCTGCGGTGATGAGATCGTGCGCCAAGGCATCCATGGACAGGCCCGCCAGCACAACGGCAACGAGAGTTCGCATCATCGATTTACGGTTCACGTTGAAGACCTGCGCACGCAGCGCAGGGGCGGCGGGACGAGGTTACTGCGCGTCGGGTAGATCGAGTGGCCGTCCCTCTGCGAAAGCCAGTGCTCCCACGTGCGCAGGAATATCGCCGGCGTCGGCCGCGTCACGCCCGGGGATGGACAGGCCAAGGTTCCCGCCGTTCTCCATCAGTGCCTCGGCGAGGAGAAATCCATGCTGCGGCAGGAAATCGTCACGGCACACCAGTCGATAGGCGTCGTTCTGGACCAGCACACGCAGCGGGATGGCGCCGTACTGCCGGAACGGCTCCTCGCCATGAAACATCGCCAGCGCATTCGGCCGCGACACAACCCCGACCTCCGCCTGCCGGGTGGAGATCAGGCTGGCGATGCGCTGCACGCGCGGCCCTCGTCCGACTGCGGCCCTGCTGTCGGGCAAGGCTCCGCGCACGATGGCGGCAATCTTCTCGCCCAGATCGTCCCCCTCGAGGTCGTCACGGCTGGTAAGGATCACCAGGTGGGTCTCGCGGTATACCATCCACTGCCGGTAAGGCGAATGGCCGCATAGCAGAACCCAGCCGCTCAACGCGGCCACGAGAGAAAGGAACTGTCGGCGATTCATGATCACCCGCACGTGGTCAGTACTCGTAGCGCGGCACCCGAAGTCCGGGTTATTCCGGTAACCGGGCGCCAGGGACATTGCAACGAGGGCGGATTTCCGCCCTCGCGATGCTCCACGAAGCCTGCCGCATTACTTGCGAATATGCTCCAGCGGGCAGATCGTGGAAACGGCATAGTTGGGCACGTCCACGACATTGCCGATGCGCAGGTCGCAAGCCACGCTGGCATACACATAGGCCTGAACGGGCGTCCAGCCGTAGCTCTTGACCAGCCAGTCGATCATCTCGTTGAGCGCGCCGCGCGCGGCGACAGTGAGATCCTCGGACAGATTGATCAGCGGCCCGATCTTGTCGCCGTTGAGGTACTTGTGCTGCGGCGGAACCTCCCCGGCTTTCTTGATCGGGTAGCCCACGGTCGCATGGAAGCGGTCCGGTTCCAGTTTCTTCAATTGCGAGCCGCCTTCGAAATGCGGGCCCGCCTTGATCAGCGAAGCCATGCCCTTGCGGATCTCGGTGCGGACCGTAACGTTGGCGCCCATTTCAATCGCGGTGCCGGCCACCTCGCCGTCACCCTGGGCATAGTGCACGTCACCGATGAACAGACCGCAGCCGTCCACATAGCAGGGCAACAGCAGAGTGGTGCCGACCACCATCTGCTTGATGTCCATGTTGCCGCCGTTCTCACGCGGCGGAATGGTGCGCAGGCACTTGTCCTTGTGGCTGCCGTTCGGTCCGCACACGTTCGCCGGCAGCGCGCCGGTAGGCTGCGGCGGCAAAACGAAGCCGCCCGCCTTGCCCAGTTGCGTCTCACGCGCCTCCCACGCGTCCACTTCCGGGAAACCCGGCAGCACGCCCACGGTGCCCATGAAGCCATTGAACGGAATGCGTACACCGGGAAGCTGGTCCGACACTGCTTCCATGGCGGTCAGCTTCCAGTTGGCGATGAACGCCTCGGTGAAACGGTCGCGCAGGAAGCCGAATCCCGGAATCACGGTGGTGTAGCCATACTCGTCCGGCTCGATGTTGACCAGCGTGATGGCCAGTACGTCGCCGCGCCTGGCGCCCTCGATTTGCACCGGGCCGGTCAGCGGATGGACCAGGTTCAGGTCGACCGCGCCGACGTCCTTCGGCAGCGAGTTGATATTCAGGTCCGAATCGAGCGCATCGCGGGTTTCGAACGTGATGAGCTGGCCGGGCTTGGCAGTCAGCACCGGCTTGATCGCCGGGTGGAAGCGGTTGAAGCAGTTGGAGTCGTCCACGCAATGGGTGCCCATTTTTTTGACGAGCACCCTAGACTGCGTCTTGACGTCGGTGGTATCGGCAATGGCAGCGCCCGCAAACAGCCAGGTTACCGCCGCCGACAGAATCAGCAATTTCCGGATCATGGCGTTTCCTCCCCAGTTACCAAGTTTTTTGTGATCAATGCATTGCGTGATGCTTTGGCCACTATGAGACGCCGCCCAACCTGTGTCAACCGCCCCGGGGACGGCTAGCGGGTAATGTCCAGCACACCAAGAACGAAGGCGTACGTAAAGGCAGTTTCCCTGAGGAACTCGTAGCGCCCCGACGCGCCACCGTGCCCGGCGTCCATATTGACCCGCAGCAGCAGCGGATTGCAGTCGGTCTTGACGCGCCGCAGCCTGGCCACGTACTTGGCCGGTTCCCAGTACATCACCTGGCTGTCATTAAGCGAAGTCTCGACCAGCATCGCCGGATAGTCCTTCGCGGCCAGGTTGTCGTAAGGCGAATACGACTTCATGTAGTCGTAGTAAACCTTGTCCTTCGGATTGCCCCACTCCTCGTATTCGCCGGTTGTCAGCGGCAGCCGGTCGTCGAGCATGGTGTTGATTACGTCCTCGAACGGCACTTCGGCCAGGACCGCGCGAAAAAGATCGGGTCGCAGGTTGGTCACCGCGCCCACCAGCAGCCCGCCGGCGCTGCCTCCCTGGATCACCAGCTTGCCCGGATCGGTGTAGTGCTCGCCGACCAGATGCTCGGCGCAGGCGATAAAATCGCCGAATGTGTTTTTCTTGTTGAGCATCCGCCCTTCGTCGTGCCAGCGCTTGCCCATTTCCCCGCCACCGCGCACGTGCGCGACCGCATAGATCACGCCGCGATCCAGCAGCGACAACCGCGCCGAACTGAAGTCCACGTCCAGCGGATAGCCGTAGGCGCCGTAACCGTAGAGCAGCAGCGGCTGTGCAGCGCCGGCGCGCCGGTCGATGCGATACACCCGCGAAATCGCCACGCGCGGGCCGTCCGCGGCGACCGAGTAATGCAACTCCGAGCGATACTTCGCCGGATCATAACCGCGCACTTCGCGTTGCTTGAGCATTTTTCGTTCGCGGCGGTCGAGGTGATAGTCGTAATCCGTATCGGGAGTGACGTACGAATCGTAGTGAAAGCGGAATACGTCGGTATCGAACTCGAAATTGGCGCCGCCGCCAACCGAATACACCGGCTCGGGCATGGCGATCTCGTGGGATTCGCCGTCCGCGAGGCGCATCACGCGCAGCCTGGGAAAGCCGCCGGCGCGTTCGTGCGCGACCAGATGCCGGGCAAACACGTCCACGCCTTCCAGCATCACTTCCGCGCTGTGCGGGACTTTCTCCTTCCAGTTTCCGGGAGCGGGATCCTCCACTGGCGCCGTGACCAGGCGGAAATTGCGCCCCTTGTCGTTGGTGACGATGTAGAACAGCAGTTGTCCATGGTCCACATAGTATTCGTGCTCCGGCTGGCGGGCCGCCACCAGTTTCCAGGGGGTCGCGGGCGCGTCGGCCGGCAGAAAGCGCACTTCGGAGGTCGTGGCGCTGTGGGAAGTCAGAAACAGGTACGCGCGGCTGCGTGAACGCGCCACCGAAAGCGAGAAACGCGCATCGACTTCCTCGAAAATGAGCTGGTCGGCCTTGCTGCCCAGCAGGTGGCGATAAAGGCGGTAGGCGCGCTTGGTATCGTCTTCCCTGACGTAGAAAAGCGTGCGGTTGTCGCTCGCCCAGGCAACCGAGCGCACTTTCTCGATGCGGTCGGAAAGCAGCGTGCCATTGCGCAGGTCCTTCAGATACAGCGTGTATTCGCGGAAGCCGCTGGTATCCGACGAATAGGCGAGCAGGTTGCCGTCGGGGCTGGTTTCGACCGTTCCCACGGAGTAGAAATTGTGGCCCCGCGCCAGACGGTTCACGTCCAGGATCACTGCCTCTGCCGCGTCCGGGCTGCCATGCCTGCGGCAGAAAATACGGTACTGCTTGCCTTTCTCGGTGCGGGAGTAATAGTAGTAGGCACCCTCGCGGTACGGTACGTCGGTATCGGTTTCCTTGATGCGCGCCAGCATCTCCTTGTACAAATTCTTCTGCAGGCCCTCCGAGGGTTTCATCATCGCGGCGGTGTATGCGTTCTCGGCGCGCAGGCAGGCACGCACCGAAGGGCTGGCCTTGTTGCGCAGCCAGTGGTAATCGTCCACGCGGCGCTCACCGTGCACGATCGAGACCTTGGGTACGCGCTTGGCTACGGGTGGCATGCGAATGGGGCTTCGGGACACTTGAACGCTCCTGGGATAACACGGCCGAATGACACCTGCCGGCCGAAACCATAGGACCCGGGCCCGGCAGACATTACAATTGCGCCTCGATCAACGAAACGGAAAGCAGTATGAAGGGCTACGAATCGGACGTCACCCGCTTCATCCGGGAGTTTCTTGCCAGGAACCCCGAGGTGGTCGCGAAACAGGAGAAGGCCCGCGCCACCTGGTGGGACCGGCCGCAGGACTTCAAGGAAAACGCGGCGCTGGAAGCCGCCGAGGTTCCCAAGAAACCCTACGACTACTATTGATCCGCCCGCACCCGGCAGGTTCCCGGCGCAAACTGCAGCAGACTGTGAAGCTCGCCAACGTCGGAGCCAACGTGTTCCACGGAGTGGACATCCGCATCAAGTAACAACGCAATCCGTATGGAAACAAGCCGGAAAAACGTAATCGCCCTGGCGGCGTGCCAGGCGCTGCTGGTCACCAACAACGTGATGATGATCTCCATTGGCACGCTGGCGGCGGATACGCTCGCCCGGAACAAACTGTGGGTCACGGTGCCCGCCACCGCATACATCATCGGCGGCGGGTTGGCGACGTTGCCGGTTTCACTGCTGATGAAGCGCTACGGCCGCCGCGCCGGGTTCATCCTGGGCTGTGTTTTCGGCATGGTGGGCGCAGCGCTGGCCACCGCGGCCATGGCACTGCACAGTTTCGGGCTGTTGTGCCTGGCAGCGCTGGTCGCCGGCGTGTATACCGGCTCCGGCGGCTTCTACCGCTTCGCCGCAGCCGATGCCACGAGTGCGGATTTCCGCAGCAAGGCGATTTCGCTGGTGCTTGCCGGGGGCATCGTCGGCGGCGTATTCGGTCCCGAGAGCAGCAAGCTCACCAAGGACCTGCTGGACGTCACCTTTCTCGGCTCGTTCCTGTCGCTGATCGTGCTTGCCTGTCTGGCGGTCCTGATCCTGCTGCGCCTGGATCTGCCGATGCCGTCGCACGAGGAGCGTCACGGTTCTGCGCGCCCCCTTGGATCGATCATGCGCCAGCCGGCATTCATCGTCGCGGTGCTTGGCAGCATCACCGCCTATGGCGTGATGAACCTGTTGATGGCGGCGGCGCCGCTGGCGATGCAGATGTGCGCGCATTCCTACAACGCCGCGGTGCTGGTGATCGAGTGGCACATCATCGCCATGTTCGCACCGGCATTCGTGACCGGCTGGTTGATCGCGCGTTTCGGCGTGCTGCCGATCATGTTCTTTGGTGTGGTGCTGATGCTCGCCGCGGTCGCGGTGGCAGTATCGAGCATATCGGTTGCCGCCTTCTGGATGTCGATGGTGCTGGTGGGTGTCGCGTGGTGCTTCCTGTTCGTCGGCGGAACCACGCTGCTGACCGAGTGCTACATGCCGGCCGAAAAAGCCAAATCGCAGGGCATCAACGACCTGCTGATCTACGTCACCATGGGCACGACCTCGCTGAGTTCCGGCGCCATCCTCTACAAGCACGGCTGGAGTACGCTCAATTACAGCGCGCTGCCCTTGTTGGTCCTCACCGCTGTCGCCATCCTCTGGCTCGCCACCCTGCGCCGCCTGACAGCCGACCCACCTCACCCCCGCCCTCTCCCCCCGCAAGCGGGCGGAGAGGGAGTCTAGAACCGGAATTCGTAGCATGTCGTCATCATTGCGGCGCTTTTTCACCCTCTCCG
>JAXIOX010000280.1:0-6865 GCA_045403275.1 Burkholderiales bacterium
CTGCTGGGCACGAAAGATCAGGTCCCCGAAGGGGGCCGCAAGCAGCGCTTCGACTGAGTTTACGGTCCAGCGCTGGGCCTTTTGCGCTGCGGGGCATCGAGTGTTCTGTTCTGCTGACTGGGGCATCATGGTTGCCGGCTCGCTGAGGAAAAATCCCGGCCGTTCGCGGCCTTGAGGAATGTTCGGGGAAGCATGAACCCTTGTCAAATTTTGCTTATAGATTTTTTGACAACTGCCTGTCCCTTACCCGTGGATTGTTGCCACCGGCGTGCCTTTTGTGTGCCGGGTCCGGCGCGGCCGATGGACTGTGTCAGGGTTGCCGCCAATCCCTGCCACGGTTGCCGGCGCCGCGCTGCCCGATTTGCGCGGCACCGGGTGCAGGAACGGAAGTTTGCGGACGCTGCCTGAACCGGCGCCCCGCTTTCGACCACGTGGTCGCGGCCCTGGCTTACGCCTTTCCGGCCGACGCGCTGGTGCGCGCGCTCAAATACCGGGGCAGCCTCGCTTGTGCGCGTCCGCTCGCCGCCGCCCTGGCCGACGCGCTCGATTTCGAGCCCTATCCCGACTTGGTGATGCCGATGCCGTTGGCGCCGCGGCGCCTGCGCGAACGCGGATTCAATCAGTCGATGGAGATTGCCAGGCTCGTCGCCGCGGAGTTCGGTCTGGGGCTCACGGCGAATGCTTGCAGGCGCAGCCGTGAGAGCGTGCCGCAGGCGTCGCTGCCGTGGAAGGAGAGGGCTGCAAACGTGCGCAACGCCTTTGTTTGCGAGCTCGATCTGGAAGGAAAGACCGTCGCGGTGGTGGACGACGTGCTGACCACCGGTTCGACGCTGAACGACCTTGCGGCCACGCTCAAGCGTCGCGGTGCACGCGAAGTGTGGGGATGGATCGTGGCGCGCACGCCGCTGCACAGGTAAATCAGTTCCCGGCGAATCACTTTTTCGGCGATATTTCCCGCAACCGGCGCTCGACGAGGGGCCTGCAGTTGGGCGTTGAACTGTTTCGAGTCGGCGGCGCGCCGGAACGCTTCGCGCGCATCGGCATACCGGTCGTTGGCGCGCAGGGGCATGCCCATTTCGATTCGCGGTTGCAATGGTCCGTACTTTCATGATTACTTGACGATTTAGTTATAACATATTGAATTAACATACTAAAGTGCAGTCGCCCCAAGTGCAGCCAGAATGTTCGATATCGTCCTCTACCAGCCCGAAATCCCGCCCAACACCGGAAACGTCATTCGGTTGTGCGCCAATACCGGCTGCCGGCTGCACCTGATTGAACCGCTGGGATTCCGGCTGGAGGACCGGCACTTGAAGCGCGCCGGGCTGGATTACCACGAATACGCGCAAGTGCGGGTACACGCGGGCTGGGGTGCCTTCTTGGCCGCCGTTGCTTCGAGACGCCGGTTCGCATTCAGCGCCAAGGCTGCCAACCGCTACGACCAGGTCGAATATCAAGCGGGGGACGTGCTGGTTTTCGGTCCGGAGACGAGCGGACTGCCGGATGAAGTAAAAGCGGGCGTCGAGCCGCGATGGCGGCTGCGGCTGCCGATGATGCCGACCAGCCGCAGTCTGAATCTCTCCAATGCCGTGGCGACGGTGGTCTACGAGGCGTGGCGGCAGAACGGGTTCATAGGCGCCAGCAGTTAGCGCACACTTTCGGACTTGGGCTCGCGCTGCAGCAATTCCTCGACCGCGTCACGGGCAGAGGTGTGGCCATCCAGGACGCTGCAGACGGCACCGGTGATGGGCATATCGACATCCAGATTTTGCGCCAGCCGCAGCACCTCACGGGCGCTGAAAACGCCTTCGGCGACATGCCCCAGATCGCCCAGGATGTCCGCCAGGCGACGTCCGCTGGCAAGTCCGAGGCCGACCCGTCGGTTTCGCGACAGGTCGGAGGTCGCCGTCAACACCAGGTCGCCGGCACCCGCCAATCCCATAAACGTCTCCAGCCGTCCGCCGAGGCGCAGGCCGAGGCGGGTCATTTCCGCCAGCCCGCGGGTGATCAGCGCTGCGCGCGCGCTGGAACCGAGCTTAAGGCCGTCGCAAACCCCGGCAGCAATGGCAATCACGTTCTTTACCGTCCCGCCGGTCTCGACGCCGGCGAGATCATCGCTGGAATACACGCGCAAGCGCCCGGTATGCAACTCGCGCGCGGCCGCGGCCGCAAATTCGGCATCGCGCGAAGCCAGCGTGACCGCCGCCGGCAGCCCACGCGCCACCTCGTCGGCGAAACTCGGCCCCGACAGCGCGCCGAAGCGCAAGCGCGCACGCAGTTCCTCGCCGACGACCTGATGCGGAAATTTGGCACTGCCGCTCTCGAAACCCTTGCATAGCCAGACCACGTCCGGCGCACGTTTCTGGCGCGCGACGTGCCGCGCTGTTTCTCGCAGCGCCGCGGCGGGAACCGCAAGGATGGCGAGTTCGCAGGTCTGTAGTGCGGCATCGGCATCGGCGGTGATTCGAATAGTGCCGGGAATGGCGAGGCCCGGAAGATAGCGGGCATTGACCCGCGTGGCGCCGAGTTGGTCGCTCTGTCGCGGATCGCGGCACCACAGCGTGATTTCGTGGCGCGGCGAAAGCGCGATCCCGAGCGCGGTGCCCCATGCGCCGGCACCGAGGATGGCGATTCTCATACGCCCCAGAGCTGGCTGACCTTAATGAAGCCGACCGCGCCGTCCGGGTGGCGCACCTTGACCCAGCCGGCGGTGAGTTGCAGAAACTCGAGCACCACACCTTTTTCGGCGGTGAACGCCAGCGCGGCGGCATCGTTGGCGGACTGGCGCGCCTCCGCGCTCGAGGACTTGACCAGCACCGTGCGCCGCTCGGACAACTGGTGGTTCTCGATCCAGGCAAATTCTCCGGTATCGTCGCGCACCTTGGTCCATCCCTCGACTTTGACCACCACTTCCACCGGGTAGTCGCGCGACAGCACGAAGAGCTTTTGTGCCTTGGTCGACGGCGCGTCGTAAAGGATTGCCGCCGCGTCCGCAACGGAGCGGAATTCCAGCGCAACCGCGGCCCCCGAACAAAGCAGCAACCCCGCCAGAAAACCCCATCGCAGCAGCGGCCAAGTCATGTTGGGAACTCTACAGGTTGTTGAAAAATTCGATGGCCGAACCAATGCATACCACCAAGAAACCAAGGCACCAAAAAAAATGACAGGGATTCCAGGTTCCCATTTGCATTCTTTGGTGCCTTGGTGTCTTGGTGTCTTGGAGGTTAATTTTCCGGTTTTCTCACTGTAAGTCTCGGCGTCGTCCGGCAATTTCAGCAAACCTGCTAATGCGTGGCGCCCTCGGGCGCCTGCGCCTGGCCTTGCTGCCGGGCCTGGAAGATCGCTTCGAAATTCACCGGGCTCAACACCACCGGCGGGAAGCCGGCGCGCACCACCGCTTCGGAAACCACTTCGCGCACATAGGGGTAAAGGATGTTCGGGCAGGTGATGCCGAGCACCGGCTCGAGTTCCGCCTGCGGTACATTGCGGATCTGAAACACCCCGCCCTGACTTACCTCGACCAGGAACATGGTCTGGTCGCCGATCTTGGCGGTGACAGTCACCGTCAACACGACCTCGAAGTAGCCGTCATCTATCGGGTTGGCGCTGTTGTTCATCTGGATCTCGACCTGCGGCGTCTCCCGCTGCAGATATATGCGCGGCGCGTTGGGCACCTCCAGCGACAGATCCTTGACGAACAGCTTCTCGATCGAAAAGACCGGCTGGGTGGGTTGTTGGCTCATGATTTGTGTTTTCTTGGTTGGCGGGTCATTCGGCGTGGCCGCGTGCTTCGGCGGTTTCCCTGCCAAGCATCGCTTCGAGCTTTCCGGCCTGGTCCAGTGCGGACAGATCTTCGAAGCCCCCGACATGGAAGTCGTCGATGTAGATCTGCGGCACGGTGCGGCGTCCGCTTCGCTGCAGCATCTCCGCACGCCGCGCCGGCTCCAGGTCGACCCGGATTTTTTCAATTTCCACCACGCCCTTGTTGGCGAGCATCCGTTCCGCGGCAATGCAGTAAGGACACCAGCTCGTGCAGTACATGCTGATCTGCGGCATCTACTTCTCCACCGGAAGATTGGCCTGTTGCCAGGCTCCGAAGCCGCCCGACAAGACCACCACCTCGCCGAAGCCCGCTTTCTTGAGCGCCGAAGTAGCGGCATGCGAGCGGCTGCCGGTCTGGCAGGTCACGACCACCGGTCTGGCTTTGAACTTCTCGATCTCGCCAAGGCGCTTGTCGAGCTGGCCCAGCGGCAGGTTTTTCGCGTTCGGTGCATGTCCGGAATTGAATTCGCCCGGCTCGCGCACGTCCAGCATCACCGCATCCTTGCGGTTGATCAGCTGCACTGCCTCCAGGGGGCCGACTTCTGGAGCGCCACTCAGGCCCCGGCTGATCCATGGCCAAACCAGGACCCCGCCGCTCGCCAGCGCGGTCAGTACCAGCCAGATATTGTCCTGAATGAACTTCACTTCGATTCCTTTGCGCTTCCTGCCGTTGTGTATTGGATCAGATCCGCCACGCCCTTTTCACCACCCGCCTCCATGGATTCATTGATCAGGATCACGCCGCCACGGTCCGACGGATTAGTGCCTCCGCAAGAATCCACTGGGTCCGCACAGCCTCCTGTTCCCCTTCAACGCAAGCAGGATGGCCTGCCGGTAAACCACATCCGCCGATGGCGCAAAGCGCATGACCAGTCCATTGAAGGTCAACTTGCCGTCGATTTGCTCTCGGTTAACCATCATTAGACGCGACAGCGCCAATTCCACGAAGGGAGTGAACAGAGAATGCTGTTGCAGCTCCAAGAGAATCGCCGCCGCACTCTCGCCACTCTCCTCCGCCGCGGCGCCGGATGGGTGCGGCTGGATCCGGTGCAACGACTGGAGGGTGCGGTAGGCCTGAAAAACGTTGGCTGCCGTCATACAGCCGGGGTGCATCGGCATCAGCAGCAACCGGCCACGACTGCGATCGCCGACCTGGAGCGCGGGCGTCTCGGACACACCCAGCGCGGCAATGCCCGGGAAATAGGCGTACCAGAGCGGGTACTCTAGCATACTGTGGATGCCCAGAATCGCGGGCACTGCGCACAACCTTCGCCGATGCGCAAGTCGGTTCCTGACGACGCATTGCAGCCAGCGTGGACGCCAGTCCGGCGCACAGGACCACCAACCCTGCGATGCCGAATTCGACCATGGTGTGGAACACCAGGGTGTGCGCATGGTCGGTGATCACGCTATGCGTCCCGGCGCCGGCATACGAATTGGTCAGGTCTGGCCCTTCCTTAGTGTCCTGTTGCGCTAATTGGCGGCGACAGTTGCCACGATCGGCGCGACACGCGCCCAAGCCGATACTACAATTCTATCGTCGAGGCGCAGGCTTCCGTGCGCGGATATTTCAAGTTCAATTGCAGCGGATGAAAAAAATCGTTCTGATCCGCCACGGCGAAAGCGTGTGGAACAAGGAAAACCGCTTCACCGGCTGGACCGATGTGGACCTGTCCGACAAGGGCGTGGTCGAGGCACGCGAGGCCGGCCGGCTGCTCAAGGAAGCCGGGTTCGATTTCGACGTCGCACAGTGCTCCGTGCTCAAGCGCGCCATCCGCACCATGTGGATTGTCCTCGACGAGCTGGACCTGATGTGGATCCCGCAGCAGTTCTCCTGGCGCCTCAATGAACGTCACTACGGCGCGCTGCAGGGGCTGAACAAGGCCGAGATGGCGGCGCAGTTCGGCGAGGACCAGATTCTGTTGTGGCGCCGCAGCTACGACGTCGCGCCGCCGCCCCTTGCGCGGAGCGATCCGCGCTACCCGGGCAACGATCCGCGCTATCGCAACCTCAAGGAAAGCGAACTACCGCTCAGCGAATGCCTCAAGGACACGGTGGCGCGTTTCCTGCCGTACTGGAACGATGTGATCGCCCCGCAGGTCCAAGCCGGCAAGCGTGTGATCGTAGTTGCACACGGCAACACCATCCGCGCCCTGGTCAAATACCTCGACAACGTGTCGGAGAAGGACATCGTGGCGCTGAACATTCCGACCGGCATTCCGCTGGTGTACGAACTCGACGAGCACCTGAAGCCGCTCTCCAGTTACTACCTCGGCGACCAGGAGAAGGCGAAGCAGGCGGCTGCCGCCGTAGCCGCCCAGGCGCGCGCCGGAACCTGAGCCCGGAGCGCGTGCGACGATCTGCATCAATAGCCTTTCTTGCTGCTGCAGCTGGCGCGGCGCTGCTGTTCGCGCTTGCGGCCCTTGCCGCTCCGGCGAACGCCGCGCCCAAGGACGAACTCGAGGAACTGCGCAGCCGCATCGGAGCGCTGCAGAAACAACTCGCGGAGTCCGAAGAGTCGAAGGCCGAGGCAGGCGACGCACTCAGGGGATCCGAGCGGGCGGTCAGCGATACCAACCGCAAGCTCTATCAACTCGCGGACCAGCGCCGACAAGTCAACGCCGCCCTGACAAAGTTGCGGTCGCGGGCGCGCACGGTCGAAGCCGATATCGCCGCAGAGCAAGACACCCTGAGCAAACTGCTTTACCAGCGCTACGTGACCGGCCAGTCCGACGCGATCAAACTGGTGCTCAACCGCGAGGATCCCAACGAAATCGCGCGCCAGCTTCACTACCTGGGCTACGTTTCCCGCGCCCGCGCCGAATTGCTCGCCAGCCTCAGGTACAACCTCGCGAATCTCGAAAAGCTCGCCGGGGAAACCCGCGCCAAGAGCGCCGAATTGCGGGCGCTGCAGAACGAAGAGGCAAGCCAGAAACGGCGGCTGGAAAAGGAGAAGGCCGAGCGCCAGCGCGTCTACGCCAAAGTTTCCAGCCAGATCGCCCAAAGCCGCAAGCAGTTGTCAACACTGAAGCGCGATGAGGAG
>JAXIOX010000306.1:0-2008 GCA_045403275.1 Burkholderiales bacterium
CCGGTGGCGCCGGATAACCCGTTGCTGAAACTGGATAACGTCATCCTCGCGCCGCACGCGATCTGCCACACCGACGAGTGCATGAGCCTGCTCGGACAGGGCGCATTCAGGGCAGCGGTGGACCTGGCGCACGGACGCAAACCGCATCTGATCGTCAACACGGAAGTGTTGAAACATCCGGCCTGGAAGGGGAGGTTTCATGCATAGCATGAAACTTCCAGGACTTAGGTAAAAGGACTGAGGACTGAGTGAAATGCGTAAGAAGGGAAGTATCTCTGCGGCATTTACGACAGTCACGACAGTCACGACAGTCACGACAGTCACGGCAGTCACGATAGTTGCGGAGCCACAATGAGAACAAATCCCGTCAAAGAAAAACTGCTTAGGGGTCAACCCGTCTTCGGCAGTTTCGGCTGGGAGTTCCTGGTTCCCGGCCTGCCGCAGATTGTTAAAGCGGCGGGAGCGGAGTTCCTGCTCCTTGATATGGAGCATGCCGGGCACAGTTACGAAACCATCAAGGACCAGGCGGCGGCATGCCGCGGCATCGACCTGGTGCCGATGGCGCGGGTACCAACCAACCAGTACCACTACATTTCGCGCGCGCTCGACCTCGGTATCATGGGAATCATGGCGCCCATGGTCGGCTCTGCCGAGGAGGCGAAGTACATCGTCGCCTGCACCCGCTATCCGCCCGCGGGCCGGCGCGGCGCGGCGTTCGGCTTTGCAGCCGATGATTACATCGGCGGAAACGTCGCCGAGAAGATCAAGATCGCCAACGAGCGTACTCTGGTGATGTGCCTGATCGAAACTGCCGAAGGCATCGAGAATGTGGAAAAGATTGCGGCGGTCCCGGGCGTGGACGTGCTCTGGCTCGGGCACTTCGACCTGACCAATTTCCTCGGCATCCCGGCGCAGTTCGACCATCCCAAATACGTCGCCGCGATCAGGAAAATGGTCGCCGCCGCAAGCAAGCACGGCAAAATCCTCGCCTGCATGACCGCGGACGAAAAATGGAGCCGTGACTACTGGGAAAAAGGCTTCCGCCTGTTCTCGGTCGGGATAGACTCGATGCTGCTGCAGGGCGCATTGAAGCAGGGTATCGGCGTGCTGCAGTCGCTCGATGAGTCGGGAAAGAAAAAAAAGTGAGCTGAAAAGATACGGCCTGCCGAAAGAAAACAGATCAGGGCGGCCGCAACAGCAGAAGGAGGAGAAAAATGGCGCAGGCCAAGTTCCGTATCGGCATTACCCGCGACAATCTCAAGCCGAACGGCAAGCCGATCTTCGACGATTCGGCCTTCAAGATCCTGGACGACCCGCGGATCGAGTACGAATTCCTTCCCGAGATCGAGCCGGAGCTCACTCCCGAGACCGCTGCAAAGTACGACGCACTGGCGGTCATGCTGGCCAAAGTCACCCGCAGGACCGTCTCCGGCGCAAACCGCAGGCTCAAGCTGATCGCACGTTTCGGCGTCGGTTACGACACGGTGGACGTGCCGGCCTGCACCGAGAATGGCGTGATCCTCAGCATCACCCCGGACGGCGTGCGCCGGCCGCTGGCGACTTCCGAGTTCACGCTGGTCCTGATGCTGGCGCAGAAGGTGCTGATCAAGGACAAGCTCACCCGAGAGGGCCGTTGGCAGGAGCGGCTCAATCATTTCGGCACCGGCCTGAGCGGTCGCATGCTCGGCTCGATCGGCGTGGGTAACGTCGGCGCGGAACTGTTCCGATTGGCCGCCCCTTTTGCGATGAAGCACATCGCCTGCGATCCTTATGTCACCCAGGAATCGGTAGCGCCGCTGGGTGTGAAGCTCACGGACATGGACACGGTGTTCCGCGAATCCGACTTCGTCGTGGTGAACTGCCCGCTTAACGAGGAAACGCGCAAGCTGGTCAGCGCCCGGCAGTTCTCGCTGATGAAGCCGACTGCGTTTTTCATCAATACCGCACGAGGGCCGATTGTCGACGAGAAGGCTTTGCTCGACGCGCTTGCCAATCGCCGCATCGCCGG
>JAXIOX010000222.1:0-5025 GCA_045403275.1 Burkholderiales bacterium
CTTGGGGTGCGCGCCGCGCGCAGCTCATGGGCATGCGGGTGGCGGAGAAGAACCGGCTTGGCACCGCCAGCGCCAAGAAGGTACGCAAGGATATCGAGGCAACCATTGCCTTCCTGGAAAAACGCCTTGCGGCCCTGGACGAGGAGATCGACCAGTGGCTCAAGTCCACCCCCATCGATCAGTCGCGGGCCGATCTTTTGCAAAGCTTCACCGGCATCGGTCAGAACAGCGCCCGCAGCCTGCTCATCACGCTGCCCGAACTGGGCCGCTTGAGCAACAAACAGATCAGCGCCTTGTCCGGGCTTGCCCCCTTTGCCAAAGACTCGGGAACCAAACGCGCTCAGCGTCACATCGCCGGGGGCCGAGCCGTCGTGCGCGCCACCTTGTACATGCCTGCGATCTGCGCCATCCGGCACAACCCCGTCATCCGGGATCTTTACCAACGTCTTGTAAAAGCCGGCAAGCATCACTATGTGGCCATCACCGCCTGCATGCGCAAAATGCTCGTCATCCTCAACGCCATGCTCCGCTCCAATCAACCTTGGAAAGCCCCTCAAAAGGCTTGACATCTAACGCAGTTGCTTTGCGTTGAGGTTTAGTTGAGACTGCCGTTCTCGAGGTGCAGCCGCATTACACCGGGCAGATTGATCACCTCCTGATCATGGCAGGCAATTATCACCACCTTGTCGGCTGCGGCAAGCTGTGCGATCAACTCGATCACCCGTTTGCGGCCGTCGGCGTCCAGGTTGGCGGTCGGCTCATCGAGCAGATAAACCCGCGGCGACAGCACTTTTACCCGCGCCAGCGCCACCCGCTGCTGCTCGCCGCCGGACAGGCGCTGCGCCGGCGCGTTGGCCAGTTCCGCCATGCCCGCCCAAGCCAGCGCCTCGCGCGCCTCGCGCGCCCGTCCATTGCGCGGCATGCCTCGCACCCTCAGCCCATATTCGACGTTGGCGAGCGCGCTGCTGCTGAACATGTATGGATGCTGATGCACGAATCCGATCTGCCGCCGCACCTGCGCGGGCAAGCGGCCGAGTTGCATAAACCTGCCTTCGAACGCAAAGCGTTCCACCTGCGCCGGCTCCAACCCAGCGAGAATGCGCAGCAACGTGCTCTTCCCCGCTCCGTTGTCGCCGGAAAGAACGTAGCTCAAGCCCGCTTCCAGGACAAGCTTTGGAATCCGCAGTACCTCGCGCCCGCCCCAGGACTTGGCGAGCGCGGCAACTTCGATCACGGCTGCCATGCCCGCCTCATGCCGCCCTGCCCCTGCACCGCCGCCAGTGCGACGTTCACCGCCAGCGCCAGCACGATCAGCACGATTCCCAGCGCCACGCCCTGCGCAAATTCGCCCTTGCTGGTTTGCAGCGCAATCGCCGTGGGAATGTTGCGGGTGAGCCCAGCTATATTGCCGCCGACCATCAGCGAACAGCCGATCTCCGAGACGATCCGGCCGAAACCCATGAAAATCGCGGCCATCACCCCAAAGCGCACTTCCCACAACGTCGTCATCGCTGCGCGTAGCCGGCCGGCGCCGAGGCTCGCCGCGGTTTCATAGGCGCGCGGATCAGCGCCCTGTACCGCGGTCAGCGTGTATGCGGCGAGCACGGGAAAGGCAATGACCATCTGCCCGAGGACCATCGCGGGCTGGGTGAACAGCAAATGCAACGCGCCGAGCGGACCTTGCCTGGACAACAAAAGGTAAAGCAGCAGGCCCACGACCACCGTCGGAAAAGACTGGAACGCCTGCACCAGAATAACCAGCAGCCGTCTGCCGGGAAAGGCAACGTGTGCCAACATGAATCCCGCCACCACCGCCAGCGGCCCGGCCAGGATCAATGCCAGAATCGAAACCTTTATCGACACCCAGACGATTCCCCACAACGTCGGGTCGCCCGAGAACAGCAGCCGGAACGCCTCCCTGGTGGTATCGAGAAGGTCCATTCAGCGCGCGCTTGGGAAGAAAAGTTGCTCGCCATCCACCCGGAACGCGCCTATCGCAGCCTGTCCATCGGAGGAAGTCAGCCACTCGATGAACTGCATCGCGCCGGCGTGATTGACGCCGGGATGCCGCGCCGGATTCACGGCGATCACCCCGTAGGGGTTGAAGAGTTTTGGATCGCCCGACACCAGGATTTCCAGCCCGGTTTTTGCCCGGTACGCGGCATAGGTGGCGCGGTCGGTCAGCGTATAGCCCCGCATCTCCGCCGCCATCATCAGCACTTCGCCCATTCCAAGTCCCGCCGAAACGTAACCGGCCGACGCTGCGGGCTCGACACCGGCTGCCTTCCAGTAGGTTTGCTCCATTTTGTGAGTGCCGGAATCGTCGCCGCGCGAAACGAAGCGGCTGCCCGCTGCCGCAATCCGCTTGTAAGCCGTCAGCACGTCGCTGCCGCGTATGCCTGCAGGGTCGGCTTTCGGTCCCACGATAATGAAGTCGTTATACATCACGTCGCGGCGATTGACGCCGAACCCGGCGGCCACGAATTTCTCCTCGTCGGCGCGGCTATGCACCAGCACCACGTCCACGTCACCGTTCTCGCCCAGCTTCATCGCCTTGCCCGAGCCTACCGCGATGACGCGCACTTTGGTGTCGTATTTCGCTTCGAACAAGGGCAGGATCGCGTTCAACAGGCCCGAGTTCTCGGTGCTGGTGGTGGTGGCGAGCCGCAGGTCCGGGGCGGCATGAGCGGCCATAATGCCGTTGAACAAGAGCAACAGGAAACCCAGGATTCTGAAACCAGCGGTCATGGTCGAAACTCCCCGGCAAAGTCGAAAAACCACCACGCACAACGCTTCGCTGGCGTTATATCTTTTGCAATATAATGCCTCAGATCCAGTGTCCTGTTCCGCTAATTCGTGGCTGAAAACCCGACGAGAATCGACGCCATGCTGTGTTACGAGTCCTCGCCGTGGGACCTACCACTGTCAAGGACTCGCGCCTTGCCTGACGCCGATTTCGCGGGTTTTCCGATCGATGACGAGTTGCTATCAAGTATGCTATGGGACTGGCTTCCAAGGTTCGAGAGCCATCCCACGAATTAGCGGAACAGGACACTAGGCCGGCCGCCCTGCCGGTGGCGTGCACCCGGGCACATGACAACAGGCAACCCATGAACGAACCATTCATCAGTTCCGCCCAATTGCCTGTTGGCCATGGCCGTCCTGTCGCCGATACTCGCGGCAGGCCTCTTCGCGACCTGCGCATTTCGGTGACCGACCGCTGCAACTTTCGCTGCACCTACTGCATGCCAAAGGAGGTGTACGGACGCGATTTCCAGTTTCTGGAGCGCTCGCAGTTGCTTACCTTCGACGAGATCCACCGACTGGTGCGGATTTTCCGCGGGCACGGCATTGAGAAGGTGCGCATTACCGGTGGCGAGCCGCTGGTTCGGCGCCAGCTCGAGAAGCTGATCGAAATGCTGGCGCGGGAAGCTGACCTCGACCTCACGCTCACCACCAACGGTTCGCTGCTGAAGCAAAAGGCCCGGGCGCTGAAGAACGCGGGCCTCAACCGTGTCACCGTCAGCCTCGATTCGCTGGACGATGCGGTATTTCGGGCAATGAACGACGTGGATTTCCCGGTGGCGAAAGTGCTGGAGGGCATCGAGGAAGCCGACAAGGCCGGCCTCGCGCCGCTCAAGATCAACATGGTGGTCAAGCGCGGGACCAACGACCAGAGCATCGTGGACATGGCGCGCTTTTTCAAGGGCAGCGGCCACATCCTGCGCTTCATCGAGTTCATGGACGTCGGCCACACCAATGGCTGGAAAATGGAAAACGTCGTTCCCTCACGCGAACTGGCCGCGACGATCAACGCGGTATTCCCGATCGAGCCCATGGTCGCCAATTACCTCGGTGAGGTCGCCGAGCGCTGGCGCTATAAGGACGGCTCGGGCGAAATCGGCTTTATCTCCTCGGTAACCCAGGCATTCTGCAAGGACTGCACGCGCGTACGGCTGTCCGCGGAAGGTTCGATCTATACCTGCCTGTTCGCCACGCACGGAACCGACTTGCGCAGCCTCATCCGCGGCGGCGCCTCGGACGAGGATATCTCCGCCGCCATCGCCAGGATCTGGCGCGCGCGCACCGACCGCTATTCAGAGATCCGCACCGACGAGACCGTCAAGCTGCGCAAGGTCGAAATGTCCTACATTGGAGGCTAGGCGAGAAAGGCGAGAGGTGAGAGGCGAGAGGCTAGAGGTAAGAGGCGAGAGGCTAGAGGTGTGAAGTGAGAGGTGAGAGGCGAGAGGCTAGAGGAAACCCACTATATTTTGCCGATTTGTTATGAAGGATCACCATCACGCGTTGGACCTCAGGGAGAGCGATTAAGTCTCAATGGTGGAGTCGCGAGAAGTATCGGGGGTCCGTTCCCCAACAAACGCAGGAGGCATGGAATGAATCAGCAACTTCGAGGGATTATCGGCGCGCTCAGTCTCGTCGTCGTCGGAGCTTCAGCCTGTTCGAAACAGGAGCCCGCGGAGAAAGCGAAATCCGCGCCCGAGGCGCCGGTGACGGCGGGATACGAGTCTGCTATCGCGGTGCACTCCATGAAGCCGATCTTCAGGCCGAACGGAAGCGCTCCGGCGGTCTATGGGCCTGGGGATGTCTACAACTTTCTCGCCACAGGAGAGGAGACGAACAACTCCTTCTTTCAGTTCGAAGCCATCGTGCCGAAGGGAGGGGGCCCTCCGCCGCACATCCACAGCCGCGAGGACGAGTCGTTCTATGTCGTCAGCGGCAGCCTGGAGATGGTGCTCGGCGATTCGACCTATCAGGCCAAGGCCGGTGACTTCGTCTTCATTCCCCGGGGGACCGTTCACCGATTCAGAAACGTGGGCTCCGACACCGCCATTCAGTTGGTAACGTTCGTGCCGGCCGGAATGGAGAAGTACTTCCATGAGGTCTTTCCTCCCGTGGTGGACCGGAAGGCCCCGCCGCCGCCGATCACCGATGCGCTAATCCAGAAGTTGAACGAAGTGGCGCCGAAGTATGGGTTGGTGTTTCCGGCGACCCCGGAGGGCGGGA
>JAXIOX010000115.1:0-2586 GCA_045403275.1 Burkholderiales bacterium
AACCGCCGTCGCAACAAACAGCAGCGGGGTCCTGAACCAGCCAAGCGTCTCCACCGCGTCTCCGCGCTGCAGGATCAACCCGGCAGGTATGCCGAGAACTCCTTTTCCACTGCTTTGGAATCGGCCTTCAGGCCCGCGGCGACTCCCTGCGCCATGCCGCCTGGATAAACATCCTCGGTGCCGGCTTCCACCGCGTCGAGCGCCGCATTGGCGACGTCGATCGGCGGATCCTTCGGCCCCTTGTAGTCGCGCGCCATGTCGGTATCGACTGCGCCCGGCATCACGCCGACAACCAGCGTGCGCTGCTTTGCCAGCTCGGCGCGTACGCCCTGCGTCATGCTGAACGCCGCGGCCTTCGACGCGCATAACGACCCCATCGCCGGCAGCGACACGCGCGACAGGATCGACAACACGTTAATGATCGTCCCGCCGCCGTTGCGCTCGAGCAGCGACGCGAACGCGCGGCACATCGAGAGCGTACCAAAATAGTTGGTGTCAATTTCCTCGCGCGCGTGCTCGAGTGCCGTCGCGGCGATCAGAGCCCTCTGGCGGTTGATGCCGGCGTTGTTGATGAGCAGCGTCACGTCTTTGCATGCCTTCGCTGCCGCTTCGACCTGCGCGTCGTTGGTAATGTCGAGTTGAAACGCCACGACCTTACCGGGATGCGCCGCGACCAGGTCGGCGGCTTTCGACGGATCGCGCGCAGTGGCGTAAACCTTCTTCGCGCCTTTGGCGATCAGCGCATTGACGAAACTCCGGCCGATACCCCGATTGCTGCCGGTCACCAGCGCTATGCTACCTGCGATTTTCATCCTCTCCTCCGCTTGTATTTATGTGGACGGAATTATCGCATGCCCGCGGCACGGCGCGCCCCGCGGCAACGCATTTGACAGTACATCCACTGCTCTGTAACAGTGATCGCCTGTCGGAAAGCAAATACAGGAGAAGGAAATGCCCGGTCAGTGGATTGAAATCAAGGCCGCGGACGGCGGCAATTTCAGGGGTTTCCTCGCCGTGCCCGCGGCGGGCAAGGGGCCCGGCATCGTGCTGTGCCAGGAAATTTTCGGCATCAACGCCTACATTCGCGAGGTCGCCGACCACTACGCCGCGGAAGGCTACGTGGTGCTGGCCCCGGACCTGTTCTGGCGCCTCGACAAGAACGTCGAGCTGGGCTACAGCGAGGCTGATTTCGCAAAGGCGTTCGACTACATCCAGCGTTTCGACACCGACAAGGGCATGGAAGACATCACGGCGGCGGTGCGCGTGCTACGTACCCGGCCGGAAGTCGCGGGCAAGGTCGGCGCGCTCGGCTTCTGTCTCGGCGGTCGCCTGGCGTACCTCGCGGCGGCACGCTCCGGCGTGGACTGCGCGGCCGGCTATTACGGCGTGGGCATCGACCAGTACCTGAAAGAGGCCGCCAGGATCAAGGTGCCAATGGTTTTGCACTTCGCCGCCAACGACAAGTACGCGCCTCCGGAAGCCGTCGAGAAGATCAAGGCCGTGTTCAAGGGCCGTCCGGAGATCGAGATCTACATTTATCCCGGAGTGGAACACGCGTTCGCCCGCACCGGCGGTATGCATTACGACCGCCCCTCCTCGATGATGGCGCACTCGCGCTCGATCGCGCTGTTCCGCAAGGTGATGGGCCCGCACTACGACCTCTCGGCGCTGTGGGAAGCACACACCATGCACGAGTTCGGCACCCGTGACGTGGACGCGACCATGAAGACCATGGTGTCCGAGCCCTACGTCAACCACATCCCGACCATGACCGGCGGCGTCGGCCACGAGCATCTGAAGCGCTTCTACAAGTACCACTTCATCCCGAAAACACCCAAGGACACAAAGCTGGTCCCGATTTCACGCACCATCGGCGCGGACCGGCTGGTGGACGAGATGCTGTTCTGCTTCACCCACGACATCGAGATCGACTGGATGCTGCCCGGTATCCCGCCCACCGGCAAGTACGTGGAGATCCCGCTGGTGGCGATCGTCAATTTCCGCGGCGACAAGCTCTACCACGAGCACATCTACTGGGACCAGGCCTCGGTGCTGGTGCAGATCGGTGTGCTCGACCCGAAAGGATTGCCGGTAGCGGGCGCGGAAACCGCAAGGAAGCTGGTGGACGAGAATTTCCCGTCCAACATGCTGATGAAGAACTGGTCGTCCAGCGAAGGCAAGAGCTGACCTTCACCGCTTAAACCTTCACCGCAGAGGCGCGAAGGCGCAGAGGAAACGCCAAGGAAAGCAATGAGAATGAAGAGGAGATTTACCCTCCGCAACACGATGCGGCGGTGGGTTATTTCCTGACCAGTTTTCATTCGTTCTTCTCTGCGTTTCCTCTGCGCCTTGGCGCCTCTGCGGTCAATTAGTACCGTGTTCCTGCGCGTGATGCGCCTTGCATTCCGCGGACAGCTCGGCCTCGTGCTGTTTCAGGCATTGGGCAATGCGTCCCTCGCCCGGCTGCACACCTTTGCACAACGTTTCCACATCCTTTATGCAGGGATGTCGGCTCTCCGCCCGAACGATCTTTTCGCGACAACCGGCGGAGAGTTGGTCCTTGTGCTCGGCCAGGCAGAGATCGGA
>JAXIOX010000070.1:0-9278 GCA_045403275.1 Burkholderiales bacterium
GATTGCGCGCCCCAGCCCCCGCAAGCTGGTGTTGGGGTCGTTGCTCAAACTGCAGGGCTACAGCCTCGGTCAGCTCGAACCCCTGCTCAAGGTTGAAGATCGCGACTGGGCGGTTCAGCTGAAGTCGGCCGATGTCGAATCGCTGCCTGCGGCGGTCAGGTTGAGCCTCCCCGACTGGCTCTACGAGCGCCTGGTCGCCGAGTACACGGAGCAGGAAGCGCTCGCCTTCGGCCGCGCCATGCTCCAGTCCGCACCGCTGGACCTGCGGGTCAATACGC
Source organism: Burkholderiales bacterium (assembly GCA_045403275.1). Taxonomy (GTDB): domain Bacteria; phylum Pseudomonadota; class Gammaproteobacteria; order Burkholderiales; family JACQAP01; genus JACQAP01. Next base: position 279 of record JAXIOX010000070.1, read on the forward strand.
TGCTGGCAGATCGGGACCAGGTACTCGAGGAACTCCGCGCCAATGGACTCGCTGCCGAGCCAACGCGGTGGTCTCCGATCGGCATCCGGCTTGCCGGCAAACCGGCGATCAACCGCCACCCTTTGTTCACGAGCGGCGCGGTCGAAGTTCAGGACGAGGGCAGCCAGCTGCTCGGATACCTGGTTGCTCCGAAACGGCGCGAAATGGTGGTGGATTTCTGTGCCGGGGCGGGCGGCAAGACCCTCATGATGGGCGCGCTGATGCAGTCGGCAGGGCGCCTGTATGCACTCGACGTTTCGGAAAAACGGCTCAACAATCTCAAACCGCGGCTCAAGCGTTCCGGACTTTCCAACGTGCACCCGCAACTGATCCAGGGGGAGAACGACATAAAGGTGAAACGCCTCGCCGGCAAGATCGATCGAGTGCTGGTCGATGCGCCCTGCAGCGGGCTCGGCACGCTGCGGCGCAATCCCGATCTCAAGTGGCGCATGTCGCCGCAGGCGGTGGTGGAACTCAGTACCAAGCAGCGCGCGATCCTGAATGGCGCGGCGACCCTGCTCAAACCCGGCGGGCGCCTGGTTTACGCGACCTGCAGCGTGCTGCCGGAGGAAAACCAGGCCATCATCGCGCAGTTCCTCGACACTCATGCGGACTTCCAAGTGGTGAACTGCCAGGAGATTCTGGACCAGCAGGGAATCGCGCTCGAAAGCGGCGTGTTTCTGGAACTACGTCCGCAACGCCACGACACCGACGCTTTCTTCACCGCGGTACTGGAGCGGCGTCCTCGCCCGAAATGAAGCGCATGCGTTCAGTTCGGTCTTGCGGCATTTTGCTTGTGCTTCTTGTTCTGGCGCAGCCGGCACGCGGCTTCGAAACATCGGACATTGTTCCCGGGACCGGCACAATCGAATATGCCTTTACCCCTGGCGATGACGCCGCGGGGCTGATCGTGCGCACCATAGATCGCGCACGGTCCCAGATCCTGGTGCAGGCGTTCAGCTTCACGCACGCCGGGATTGCCGGCGCGTTGGTTCGCGCGCAACGCCGCGGCTTGGACGTGCAGGTCATTGCCGATCCGGAGCAGATCGACCTTATCGATCACAACGTGATTCCGCAGCTGATCGAAGCTGGCGTACCCGTATTCACCGACGCGGAGCATGCGGCAGCGCATAACAAGGTCATGGTGATCGACGCCGGCGCCAAAGAACCGGTGCTGATCACCGGCAGCTTCAATTTCACCCACGCCGCCCAGTTCCGCAACGCCGAGAATCTGCTGGTGTTTCGCGGAAATCATGAACTCACGCGTGCCTATCTGGACGACTGGACGCGCCACCGCAAGCACTCGACGCCGTTTCGCCGCGACAACGGGAACTGACGTAAAAACCCGGCCCCTCAGGGGACCGAGACGAAGAACCGGCCCGAAATCAGTCGTCCGCTGGGGGTCTTTTCGAGGACCTGCAGCAGCGAGTGATCCTCCGGCGGCCATCGTCATCACATGTTTCGCGGCGTGCCTTCCGCATCATTGGACCGGTTTAAACCGCCGTTCTGTCAATCCAGGAACCGGACAAATGGCGGATTTTCACCGTGATTCGGAGAACTTAAGCAGCTTTTCCTGTCTGATGGACGTTCACTTCGCGGCCGTTCTTAACCGGACGTTACAAATTGAAGCTTGCAGAGCGCAAGGGTTACTGTAAAATCCGACTTATCTTCATGATTATACTAGGTTAACTGCATGAATCTGAACAGGTTTACGGACCTGCCCAGCTGGGCTGGCGGGCTGATCGACCTTCCCTGGTGGGGTTATGTGGTCGTGGCGCTCGTGTTCACCCACATCACCATCGCGTCGGTGACCATTTATCTGCACCGGCACTCGGCGCATCGCGCACTCGACCTCCACCCTGTTGTCGCGCATTTTTTCCGGCTGTGGTTGTGGCTGACCACCGGCATGTCCACCAAGGCGTGGACCGCAATTCACCGCAAGCACCACGCCAAAGTCGAAACCGAGGAGGATCCACATAGTCCGCAAGTGCTCACTCTCAAGAAGGTTCTGCTTGAGGGCGGCGAGCTGTATCGGAAGGAAGCGAAAAACCAGGACACTTTGGACACGTACGGACACGGTACCCCGGAAGACTGGATCGAGCGTAACGTCTATTCCGCCAGCGACCAAGGCGGGGTGGCGCTGATGCTGATCGTCAACATCCTGCTGTTTGGACCGATCGGGTTGACGGTCTGGGCAGTGCAGATGCTGTGGATACCGGTCACCGCCGCAGGCGTAATCAACGGTGTCGGGCATTACTACGGCTACCGCAACTTCCAGGTGGACGACGCCAGCACCAACATCGTTCCCTGGGGCATCCTGATCGGCGGCGAGGAATTGCATAACAATCACCATGCCTATGCCTCATCCGCCCGGCTGTCCAACAAGTGGTACGAGTTCGACATCGGCTGGCTATACATCCGCCTCATGGAGATCGTGGGTCTGGCCGAGGTCAAGAAACTCGCCCCACCCGTGAAGATCGCCACCGGCAAGGCCAGGTGCGACCTGCAGACCCTGCAGGCAGTGATCACCCATCGTTACGACGTATTGGCGCGTTTCACCCGTCTGGTGAAGGCCACCTGCGCCGACGAACTGCGCAAAATTCTCGAGCGCAGACCTGGCCATACCATCGATCTGCAGAGCGTCAAGCGCTGGCTGCATCTCGACGCCAAGCTGGTGCCCGCCAAGCAGAAGGCCGAACTGGAAGAAGTGCTGAAGACCAGCAAGGTTCTCGACACCGTTTACACGATGCGCCAGGAACTGGTCATGCTGTGGCAACGCTCTACCGCGAACAAGGAACAGTTGCTGTCACAGCTTGAGGACTGGTGCCATCGCGCTGAAAGAAGCGGCATCGCGCCGTTACGCGAGTTCTCCCTGACGCTGCGCTGTTACGCGTAAGGGTCGACCGACGAAAAAAAAGAGCCCGCGCAAGCGGGCTTTTTTTATTCCTGCAACGAGCGGCAGGCTACTTGAGCTTCGTCTCCTTGTAGAGGACGTGTTTGCGTGCCACCGGATCGAATTTCTTCATTTCCAATTTGTCCGACGTGGTGCGTTTGTTCTTGGTCGTGGTGTAGAAGTGTCCGGTGCCCGCGGACGATTCAAGTTTGATCTTCTCTCGCATGTTCTCTTCCCTCCTGCCTCAGATCTTATTGCCGCGGGCGCGCATTTCCGCCAGCACCACGTCGATACCCTTCTTGTCGATGGTGCGCAGGCCGGCCCGGCTCAAACGCAGGCTCACCCAGCGGTTCTCGCTCTCGACCCAGAGGCGGCGGTACTGCAGGTTGGGCAGAAAGCGGCGCTTGGTCTTGTTGTTGGCGTGGGACACATGGTTGCCGCCCATCGGTTTCTTGCCGGTGACTTCACAAACTCTCGCCATGTTGGCTTCTCCAGCTTTGTTTCCGGGGGAAGCTGCCGAGGGCAGCTCCGCTAAATTCGGAGAGCGCGCTTTATAGCACATTTCCCGCAACCTGCTCAACCTCCGGCGAGAGTCACCTTGCTAGAGCAGCCCGCGTTCGGCGAAGGACAGCACCGCGCCGCGCCCGATGATGAAATGGTCGAGTACCCGGACATCCACCAGAGCCAGAGCCTGCTTCAGCGCCTGGGTAAGGGTTTCGTCTGCATGACTGGGTTCCGCCACGCCGGACGGGTGATTGTGTGCAAAGATCACGCCGGCGGCATTGTGATGCAGCGCCCGCCTCACCACTTCGCGGGGAAAGACGCTGGTCTGGGTCAGCGTACCGGAGAACAATTCCTCGATTTCTATGACCCGGTTCTGGGCGTCGAGAAACAGGCCCACGAAGACCTCCACCGGCCGATTCTGAAGTTGCAGCCGCAGAAAATCGCGCACTGCCTTGGGAGAACTTAGGTTGATTCCGGCCTTCATGTCCTCGGCCAGCGCGCGTCGCGCCATTTCGATCGCGGCCTGCAACTGCACATACTTGGCGTCTCCCAGACCAGGTACGGAACAGAAAACTTCACGGCTCGCTGCAACCAATTCTCCCAGCGAGCCAAACCTGGCAATCAGCTCGCGCGCAAGGTCGACCGCGCTCTTGCCTTTCACGCCCGTGCGCAAGAAGATCGCCAGCAGTTCGGCGTCGGAAAGGCCGCCCGGCCCCTTGGCCAACAACTTCTCCCGCGGTCTGTCGTCTTCCGGCCAGTCGGTGATCGCCATTTACCGCTCCGTCAGCACTTTTGTATTTACCAACAACAGTTTACACTGCCGATCCGGAAAGTCCGGTAGGCTATGGAAATGACCGAATTGAGCAATAAGCGGATCCTCCTGGGGGTCACCGGTGGCATTGCCGCCTACAAGTCGGCGGAGCTGGTGCGCGAACTGCAGCGCCAGGGCGCTGACGTGCAAGTCATCATGACCGAATCGGCGTGCCGGTTCGTTACCCCAGTGACGATGCAGGCGCTGTCAGGCAAGCCCGTGTTCACCGATATGTGGGACAGCCGGATGCCAAACGGCATGCCGCATATCGAGTTGTCGCGCGGCCGCGATATGATCGTGGTCGCCCCCGCGACTGCCGGCTTTATCGCCAAGCTGGTGCACGGTGCGGCAAACGACTTGTTGTCCACGCTCTGCCTGGCGCGCGAGTGCCCGCTGATGGTGGCGCCGGCGATGAACCGGCAGATGTGGGAAAACCCCGCCACCCAGCGCAACATCGTGCAACTGCATCAGGACGGCATCGTTGTGCTCGGCCCCGGTTCCGGCGACCAGGCTTGCGGGGAAACGGGGATGGGGCGCATGCTCGAACCGGTCGATCTGGCCCGCTCGATCGCCGCATGGTTTCAACCCAAGCTGCTTGCCGGCACGCAGGTGCTGATCACCGCCGGACCGACTTTCGAACCAATCGACCCGGTGCGAGGCATTACCAACCGCAGTTCGGGAAAAATGGGTTATGCCGTTGCCCGCGCCGCGCTGGAGGCCGGTGCACAGGTCACGCTGGTCTCGGGCCCGGTAGCACTCGAGGCACCGTCATCCGCGCAACTGGTCCGCGTCGAGACGGCGCGGCAGATGCTCGACGCTGTCAACGCACATCTCGGAAGCTGTGACATCTTCATCGGCGTCGCCGCGGTAGCCGACTATCACGTCGGCAATCGCGAACAGCAGAAGATAAAAAAGGACGGCGCAGTCCCGACGCTGGAGCTTGTGCCGAATCCGGACATCATCGAAGCGGTTGCGCGGCGTTCAAATCCCCCGTTCTGCGTCGGCTTCGCCGCAGAAACCGACAATCTTGACAAGAACGCGGAAGCCAAGCGCCGCCGCAAGAAGCTGCCATTGCTCGCGGCGAATCTTGCACAGGCTGCAATCGGCGCCGACGACAACGAACTGGTGTTGTTCGACGACGATGGCGTTCACCGGCTGGCGCCCGCATCGAAACTCGAGCTGGCGCGCGCTCTGATCCGTCATATCGCCAAACTTTACCGTCCACGCAAGACCCCCGTCACGGCTTAGGCACTCCGTCACAACAACAAGAAGATTGCATGCGCACCATCGACGTCAGGATTCTCGACGCGCGCCTGCGCGACCAGCTTCCCGTCTACGCCACGGCCGGCTCCGCCGGGCTCGACCTGCGCGCCTGCATTGACGCGCCGATCGAGTTCAACCCGGGTCGGACCGAGTTGATCCCCTCGGGCCTGGCGATCCATCTTGATGACCCTGGACTCGCCGCGGTGGTCCTGCCGCGTTCGGGTCTCGGCCACAAACACGGCATCGTGCTCGGCAATCTGGTCGGCCTGATCGACTCCGACTATCAGGGCCAGATATTCGTCTCGGTGTGGAATCGTGGATCGACTGTCTTTACTCTCAACCCGATGGAGCGCGTCGCACAACTGGTTGTGGTACCGGTGGTGCAGGTCGGATTCAACATCGTGGAACAGTTCGCAGATAGCGCGCGCGGAGCCGGGGGCTTCGGCAGTACCGGCAAGCAGTGACCGGGCTAACGACGACCGAAAAAAAGCCGGCTTGGCCCGGCATTTCCTTTTCTGGCCAACGGCAACCGCGTGCCGAGGCGCTCCCGGTCAGTTCGTCGTCGGGACCACCGGCAGATCGGCGCCCTTGTTCAACTTCGAATCGGGAACCTCCCCCGCCGCAATGCGGCGCTTCTCCTCCCAGCGCAGGAAAGTGATCACACTGAGAATTTCTTCCTGGGACATCGTCGTTCCGAAGGCCCCCATGGTGCCTCCCAGCGACCGGGGAACGCCGACCGCGATGGTGACGTAAATCTCGGAGTTGGTGTTACCGGTGAACTTGAAGACACCGCAGCTCAGGCACGGGCCCTTGCCGCCGTGGCCATCGCTGCCGTGACAGAACGAGCAGCGCTGCGCATACTTGGCCCTGCCCTGCTGCACAATCTCCATGTTGTTCGTCGGCACTTCCATATCGTTTTCATTGGCCGTGTGCTGTGCGGCCGCGGGTTGAACTCCGGCCCCCAGTCCAAGCGCGAGCGCCACAGCAATCAACGCGGCCCACCGCCCGAGAAACGCCTTGAGTTTCGAACCGGCCATATCAAACAAACCTCCCCGAAAATTGCTCACGAAAACGGCGGGTAAAACGGCACGCCGTAGCTCTCGACGATCTGCTTTATCCTGCCGCCGGAAAGCAGTTCTGCAATGCCGTCGTTGATAAACTCCATCAGCGCCTTGTCCTGGTTGCGCACCACGAAATTCAGGTTCCAGCGCTGCTCGGCTTCCGGCACGTAGCCTTCGACCATGCGGAACTTCATGTTCGGATACTCGCGATGCGCCACCGCAATCGCAGTGGCCCACACCAGGCTCGCGTCGAGTTCGCCCTTGGCCATGCTTTGCATGATGCGGCGGTTGTCCAGGAACAGTTCCCTGGGTACCCCGTTGGTAAACAGGTAGTCGTCGATCGGCGTGGACATGGGAACGCCGACCTTGATATTTGCCTTCTTTAGTTCGGAAACACTCTTCATGCCCTCGGCCTTGCCTTGCACCACCAGCACGTAACCCAGACCAAGGTAGGGTTTGGTGAAGGCCAGTTGCCCCATGAGCATATCATCGTCGCCGCTGTCGGAAAGCCCGAGAAACACGTCACAGCGCTTCTTCAGGATCGAGTTGCGGAACGCTCTCGACGTGCCGCCGCGCGTACCCGTATCGGCCCAGTACACCTCCAGCGACATGCCGCCGCGCTTGGCAATCTCGCGAATGATCTCGATGTCGAAACCCGGCGGGTCGGTATTTTGCGCCGCGTAGGGAAAATTGTAGGGGTCGGCACAGGCAATCAGTTTGCCCTTGGCTTTGGAGCGTTCGAGGGTGTCGGTAATTTCATCGGGATCGGCAACCTGCGCACGGGCCGCGACTGCGGCCAGGAACAACAGCAGGGCGAGCCCTGATAGTGTCAGCGACTTACGCACTTTGAACTCCTTGATAGTCTGTCAGGTCGTTCCCCTTCGTCATTGCGTCAACGTTCTCGAGGCTTTGTCGGTTTACCCCGATGCCGGGGTGCGACGGTCTTCGCCGTCTGTCAACAAAAAATAAGGGAGGGCAGTTGCTTTGCCCCCCCTCAGTACTGCTGCTGTCAGCGCAAACTACTGGTTCGACGCTTCCTGCTCAATGTCACTCGACAGTGAACACCATCAAGCCGCCACCCTTAGTGTTCTTCTTGAGATACTCGCCGTAGAAAATGGGCCAGATGCCGCCGCCGCCCGCACCGTACACAATGGCAACATACTGCTTGCCATCCGGTCCGGTATAGGACGTCGGGTTGCCGTGCACTCCGGAGCCGACCTGGAACGACCACAGATGCTCGCCGGTTTCGTCGTTCACCGCGTTGAAATTACCTTCCGGATCGCCGTAGAACACCAGGCCGCCGCCTGTCGCCAAGGTGCCGCTGGTGGCCGGGTAGCTCATGGACTTCTGCCAGACAAGCTTGCCGGTCGCAGCGTCAAAGCCCTTGGTGGAGCCCGCTCCTGCGTTGAAGGTGATGACCTTCGCGCCCAGGTACCACTCGCCGCGCTTCCACTCCATCTTCTTGGCCTGGAGATCCATCGCGAAGTCGTACACCGGGACGTAGACCATCTTGGTGCGGTGGCTGTACGCCATCGGGTGCCATTCCTTGCCACCGTCAAGAGACGGAGCAATATCGGTGGTTACCTTGTCGTACACCACATCCTTTTCAGGATAGTTGTAGATCGGCTTGCAGTTGTTCGACGGGTTGATCGGCGTCTTGACCCAGTTCACGCGCTGCATTGCCGTGACCCACACGCACTTGTGCTCATTGCCGGCCTTGCCCTTCGCTGTGTTGACGCGATCGATACCGTACAGGTGACCGTTACGCGATCCGTGCAGCCAGAGCTTCTTGCCGCCGACGTCGACCAGGATCATTTCGTTCACGCCGTCGTAATCGTACGGATCATTGGGCGTGTAGTTGAAATAACTCCTGATCTTGCCGGTGTCCGGATCGAGCACCAGGTTGCTGTTGGTGAACAGGTTGTCACCGAGGCGAACGTGACGGTCAAAGTCCGGACCAGGGTTGCCAACCGGCCAGTACAGCGTGTTGGTCTCCTTGTCGTAAGCACCGGTAATCCAGGTGGAACCGCCACCATACTTCCAGGATTCGCCGGCCCAGGTATCGTTGCCGGGCTCGCCTGGTCCAGGAATGGTGTAGGTTTTCCACACCGGAGCGCCGGTGTCGGCGTCGATTGCCGCAAGCCAGCCGCGCACGCCATACTCGGCACCGGCAGTACCGAAGATGATCTTGCCGCGCAGCGCCATCGGCATGATGGTGAAGGTCTCGGCGTAGGTGTAGTCACCCATCTTCTTGTCCCAGACCACTTTGCCGGTAGTGTTGTCGAGCGCAACGATGTGAGCGTCGAGGGTGGCCAGGTAAACCTTGTTCTTGTATACGGCCACACCGCGGTTCACCACGTCGCAGCACAGTTTCGGGAACACGTCGCCCGGCAGTTCGTGCTCGTACTTCCATTGTATTTTGCCGCTGA
>JAXIOX010000219.1:0-18887 GCA_045403275.1 Burkholderiales bacterium
AACAACTCTTCCGGGTGAACCACCGCGGTACCAAGCTTGCCCACGACGATTCCGGCCGCCTTGTTGGCGAACCGCACCGCCTCGGCGAACCCGGCGCCCGCAGCAAGCATCACGCCGAGAACAGCAATGACGGTGTCTCCGGCGCCGCTGACATCGTACACTTCACGCGCTACCGCGGGCACATGCAGCCGCTGCTGGTCACGATACAAGGTCATGCCCTCCTCGCTGCGAGTGATCAACAGCGCATCCAGCCCCAGTTCGCGGCGCATTTTCTGCGCACTTTCGGTGAGGTCGTCCTCGCTTTTCCAGCGTCCCGCCACTTCCCGGAATTCTGCGCGGTTGGGCGTGACCAGCGTCGCATCGCGATAGCGACCGTAATCGTCCCCCTTCGGGTCGACCAGCACCGGCTTTCCCGAGGCACGTGCCAGCTCGATCATTTTCTCGATGTGCCGGAGTCCCCCCTTGCCGTAGTCGGACAGGATCACCACGTCCGCATTGGGCAGCCGCGATTCGAAATCGGCGAGTTTGGACATCAGCACTTCATGTCCGGGCTCCGTTTCGAAATCGATGCGAAGCAACTGCTGCTGGCGGCCGATCACGCGCAACTTGATGGTGGTAGCGAGCCCGGGATCGCGATGCATCTGGGCGGTGATGCCATCGGACTCCAGCAGCCGCTGGAGGCAATCGCCGGCTTCGTCCTGCCCGACAACCGACAGCAGCGAAGCTTGCGCACCGACAGCCACGATGTTGCGCGCAACGTTGGCCGCCCCGCCAAGGCGCTCCTCGGTGCGCCCCACCTTGACGACCGGCACCGGCGCCTCCGGAGAGATCCGGCTCACCTCGCCGAACCAGTAGCGGTCGAGCATGACATCGCCCACTACCAGCACGCGCGCGGAACGCAAGGATGAATGATGAGGGATGAATGATGAAGGAGGCTCTGAAGCCCTTGACCTTACTTCATCCTTCCGCCTTCCGCCTTCATCCTTCGCCTTCATGGTCTTCCCACCGAGAAATACTCGAATCCGGCTTTCCGCATTAAAGCCGGATCGTACAGGTTGCGTCCGTCGAACACGATCGGCGCCTTGAGGCGTCGCTTCATGTCATCAAAATCGGGGCTGCGGAATTCCTTCCATTCGGTGACGATGATCAGCGCGTCCGCACCATCGAGCGCCGCCGTGGTGGATGGGGCGAAGTGCACTGCCGGCTCCTTTGCGAAGATCTGTTTTGCCTCCTTCAGCGCCACCGGATCATAGACGCTCACGCTGGCGCCGCGGGCGAGCAGGCCATTGATCACCACGCGGCTCGGTGCCTCGCGCATATCATCGGTGTTCGGCTTGAAAGACAGTCCCCACACGGCGAACCTGCGGCCGTCGAGATGTTCGCCGAAGCGCATGCGCACCTTTTCCAGGATGCGCTGCTTTTGCGTGCGGTTCACCTTCTCCACCGCATCCACAATGCTCATTTGCATGCCGTACTCGCCGGCGGTGTGCTGCAACGCCTGGATGTCCTTGGGGAAGCACGACCCGCCGTAGCCCACTCCGGCATACAGAAAGTCATAGCCGATACGCTGGTCGGAGCCGATTCCATGGCGCACGGCCTCGATGTTCGCACCGAGTTTTTCGGCAAGATTCGCCAGTTCGTTCATGAAGGAAATGCGGGTCGCGAGCATCGCGTTGGCGGCGTACTTGGCCAGTTCGGCCGATCTGGTGTCCATTACCAGAAGGCGGTCGCGATTGCGCAGGATTGGCGCGTACAGCTGACGCATGATCTGCGTGGCGCGCTCATCGCTGCTGCCAATCACGATGCGGTCCGGGCGCATGAAATCGTTGACCGCCGCGCCTTCCTTGAGGAACTCCGGATTGGAGACCACGCTGAATGGCAGTTTCGCGCCGCGGTTCTTCAATTCTTCCTCGATCAGAGCGCATACGCGTTCCGCGGTGCCCACCGGCACCGTGGACTTGTTCACCACCACTCGGTAGTCGTCCATCAAGCGGCCGATGCTGCGGGCGGCGCCGAGCACGTAGCGCAGGTCCGCCGAGCCGTCCTGGTCGGCCGGCGTGCCAACGGCGATGAACTGAAGGGTGCCGTGCGCGACGCTTTCCTTCACATCGGTGGTGAAGCGCAATCGACCTGCCGCGGCGTTGTGTCTGACCAGTTGCTCCAGTCCCGGCTCGTAGATCGTAAGGCCGCCGGCGTTTAGCGTCGCGACTTTCTGCTCGTCGAGGTCGAAACAGACCACGTCGTTGCCAAGATCGGCAAAACAGGCGCCCGATACCAGCCCGACGTATCCGCTGCCGATGATGGTGATCTTCACTTGCCGTTCTCCAGTGCGGCCACTTCCGAGTTGATGCGCGCCAGCACTTCAAGCGGCTGTGCCGCGCGGGTGACAGGCCGCCCGATGACCAGGTAGCTGGAACCGGATTCAAGTGCCAGGCGCGGCGTCATCACCCGTTTCTGGTCGCCCGCCGAGTCTTCGGGAAGGCGGATTCCCGGCGTGACTCGCAGGAAAGCCTCGCCCAATTTGCTGCGGATCGCGCCGGCTTCGTGTGCCGCGCATACCACGCCGTCCAGGCCGCACTCCCTTGCCAGCGCGGCGAGGCGCAATGCTTCGTCGAGCGGCGTGGAATCGATCCCCACTTCACGCAAATCCTTCTCCTCCATGCTGGTCAGAACGGTCACCGCGATCAACCGCGGCCGGCCGACCGCGGTGCCGATCGCCTCGCGCGCCGCCTGCATCATCGCTCGTCCGCCGAGCGCATGGACGTTCAGCATCCACACGCCCAGACCGGCCGCCGCCTTGCAAGCCTGCGCCACGGTGTTCGGAATGTCGTGAAATTTCAGATCGAGAAAGATATCGAAGCCGCGTTTCGCAAGCATTGAAACAAATTCCGGCCCTGCCGCGGTGAACAGCTCCTTGCCGACCTTCAGCCGACAGGCGGAGGGCTGCAGGCGATCCACCAAAGCCGTTGCCGACCTCGCGTCCGCGTAGTCGAGCGCGACGATGATCCGGGAACCGGTTGTCAAGAAGCCAGCTCCCGCTCTTCGGTGCGCCTCGGGGAGTAGGTTTCCCAGCCGTTGCAGGCCGGACAGTGCCAGTAGAACTGGCGCGCTTTGAAACCGCAGTTGTCGCAGCGGTAAAGCGCGAGGCTCCTGGTGTGCTGATGCACCAGGTTCTTGATCAGCTGGAGATCGTGGCGACGCTCGGCGGGCACCTCCAGGAGCTGGGCTTCAAGCAGCTTGTCCAGACCCAGCAGCGTGGGGTTGCGCGCCAGCTCGTCGCGCACCAGGCGGTAAGCCGAATCAGCGCCCCCGTGCTCGAGCTCGCCCTGAAAGATGGCGTTGAGCAGGTCGAGTGATGGGTAGCTGCCGAGATAGCCGCGCAACAACTGCAGTCCTTCATCCTCCCTCCCGAGGTTGCGATAGGCAAGCAGCAGCTTGTCGGCAACCAGCGAAAGATACGCCGGATTCTGCCCCTCGATGCGTTTCCAGGCCTCCACCGCCTGCTCGTTGTTCCGCTGGGACAGCTCGATGTCGCCTAGCAGGATGTTGACGCGGGCGCACTTGCGGTTGACGTTGACCGCCTCCCGCAGATAGTCGCGCGCCGCCTCCCAGCGTGAATGGGTCATCTCTCCGACCGCGAGCTCGCAGTAGAAATTGGCGATATCCACGGCGTTCGACTCGCCGGCGACCGCATCCATCCGGCGCGACGCCTCGATCGCTTTTTTCCAGTCCTTCTCCTGCTCGAAGATCTCCAGCAGAAACTTCAGCGCCTGCTGTTCGTACTGTGTGCCCTGCAGCTTGCCGAACATCTCTTCGGCGCGATCGAGCAACCCGGCCTTCAGATAGTCCTGCGCCAGCTCGTACAGCGCGGTGAGCTTGCGTTCCGGGGCCAGATCGGGCCTGCCGAGCAGGTTCTCATGCATGCGGATCGCCCTCTCGACTTCGCCGCGGCGCCGGAACAGGCTGCCCAGCGCAAAATGCAGCTCGATGGTCTGCGGATCGACTTTCACCACCTCGATGAAGGCTTCGATCGCCTTGTCCGGCTGCTCGTTGAGCAGGAAGTTCAGGCCCTTGAAATAGGAAAGCGGGAGCGCGCGCGACTCGGTCAACAGTTGCTTGATGTCCACCCGCGCCGCCAGCCAGCCGAGCGCGAAGAACAACGGAAATCCGAGCAGCCACCAGAGTTCGAATTCCATGGGTCAGGTCAGACCGGAACGCCGACGCCGGCGTTCGCGGGCATCGTTCGCGCCGCAGGCTCGCCTGAAGGCGCGTTGCGTCGCATACGGGAGATAGTGTTCGGAAAACTGGGGGTGGGCATCCGGCTATCGCACGTCCTCTGGTGCAGTCGGCCTCGCCCGCACCTCCTTGCGCAACTGGAGAATCTCGCGACGCTGCCGGTAGGCGTAAGTCAGACCGGCAATCACGCCTGCCACCGCGCCGAGCCCGAAAAAAACCAGCACGACCATCGCCAGCGGTGCTTCCCACTGGCTGCCGAGGTAGAAGCGCAGGATCACCGGATCGGTGTTCTTCAGCACGAACCCGAAAAGCAGCAGGAAGGCGAGGATTCGCAAAGTCCAGGAGATATAGCGCATCAGCAGTCCCGCGAAACCGGGGGGCGAAAGTCGGACGAAAAAAAGCGGCACGATCCTGCGACGATGCCGCTTGCATTGTGGAGCCGGACCAACACGCCGCAGCCTACGGGCTCTTGAAATCCACGCGTTCGCGCAGTTCCTTGCCCGCTTTGAAATGCGGCACGTACTTGGCCGGGACGTGAACCTTGTCGCCGGATTTCGGATTGCGGCCCACGCGCGGGGGACGGTAATTCAATCCGAAACTGCCGAATCCGCGAATTTCGATGCGATGGCCCTGGGACAGGCTCTTGGCCATGGCGTCCAGGATCATCTTCACCGCAAGCTCGGCATCGCTCGCGACCAACTGGGGAAAGTGCGCCGCCAGCTTGGCAATCAGCTCCGACTTGGTCATGGCGCGTCCTATTGCGCAGAGTTCTTGTTATCCAGCTTGGCTTTGAGCAACGCCCCGAGGTTGGTCGTGCCCGCATTCGACGCGCTCTCGGCGGCATGCTTCTGCAGCGCCTCGGACTCGTCGGCCGCGTCCTTGGCCTTGATCGAGAGATTGATGTTGCGGTTCTTGCGGTCGATATTGATGATCATCGCATTCACCTTGTCGCCTTCCTTCAGGTTGGTGCGGATGTCCTCGACGCGGTCGCGTGCGATCTCGGAGGCGCGAAGGTAGCCCTCCACGTCGGTGTCGAGCTGAACTACCGCGCCCTTGGGATCGATGGTCTTGACGACGCCGGCCACTACCGCGCCCTTGTCGTGCGTGGCGACGAAATTTGTGAACGGGTCGCCCTCGAGCTGCTTGATGCCCAGAGAAATGCGCTCGCGCTCCACGTCGATGGAAATGACCATTGCCTCGACTTCATCGCCCTTCTTGTAATTGCGCACCGCCTCTTCGCCGGGAACGCTCCAGGAAAGATCGGACAGGTGCACCAGGCCATCGATGCCGCCCGGCAGGCCAATGAAGATTCCGAAGTCGGTGATGGACTTGATCTGGCCGCGGACCTTGTCGCCTTTCTTGCAATTGGCGGAAAACTCTTCCCAGGGATTGGGCTTGCACTGTTTCATGCCCAGTGAAATGCGGCGGCGGTCCTCGTCGATCTCGAGAATCATCACCTCGACCTCGTCGCCGAGCTGCACCACGCGCGAGGGATGAACGTTCTTGTTGGTCCAGTCCATTTCGGACACGTGCACCAATCCCTCGATGCCCTGCTCGATCTCGACGAACGCGCCGTAGTCGGTAAGGTTGGATACCGTGCCGAACAGGCGGGTGCCGGGGGGATAGCGGCGCGACAGGCCGACCCAGGGATCTTCGCCGAGCTGTTTCAGGCCCAGGGAAACGCGATTCTTTTCCTGATCGAACTTGAGGATCTTGGCGGTGACTTCATCGCCGACATTGAGAACCTCGGAGGGATGCTTGACGCGACGCCAGGCCAGGTCGGTGATGTGAAGCAGGCCGTCGATGCCGCCCAGGTCGACGAACGCGCCGTAATCCGTGATGTTTTTGACGATACCCTTGACGGTGGCGCCTTCCTGCAGGCTGGCAAGCAGCGCTTCACGTTCCGCGCCCTGGCTGGCTTCCAGCACGGCCCGGCGCGATACCACCACGTTGTTGCGCTTGCGGTCGAGCTTGATTACCTTGAACTCGAGATTCTTGCCTTCGTAGGGGTTGGTGTCCTTCACCGGGCGGATGTCCACCAGCGAGCCGGGAAGGAAGGCGCGAATGCCGTTCACCATGACCGTGAGTCCACCCTTGACCTTGCCGTTGACCAGGCCCTGCACCAGGGTGCCCTGTTCCATCGCCTTTTCCAGTTCGTGCCAGGCGGCAAGGCGCTTGGCTTTTTCCCGTGACAGGCGGGTTTCCCCATAGCCATCCTCGAGCGCTTCGATGGCGACGGTCACATAGTCGCCGGGCTTGACCTCGAGTTCGCCGCGGTCGTTCTTGAATTCGTCTGCGGAGATGAAGCTCTCCGACTTCAAGCCTGCGTTCACCACGACGAAATTGGGATCTACACGCACTACTTCGGCCGTGATGACTTCACCTGCACGCATCTCCTTTCGCGACAGGCTTTCTTCGAACATCGCGGCAAAGTTATTCTCAGAGGTGGCAGCGTCAGGGGTTTGGGTTTCTGCTGTCATAAAAAGAGGATTGGACTCGGAATTAGCCGTTGCTTGAAACGGGGTTAGTTAAATGATCCAGTCAACGGCGGAAAAAAACCCTCTTGGCGCATGCAGCTGCCGGCATTTTGCGGGTCTGATTCAGCGGGACGGGGCCCGGCGCTGCACAGATTCGAACCACTGGATTACCTGTACGACTGCCTCTTCTATTGAAAGTCCAGTGGTGTCAAGAACTTGCGCGTCTGCGCACTTCTGCAGGGGGGCCACGCTGCGCGCGCTATCACGGGCGTCGCGTTGGCTGATTTCCTGCAAAAGGGTGGCTAGATTAGCATCGAAACCTTTGTCTATCAACTGTTTATGGCGACGCAGCGCACGCTCGTGGGCGGACGCGGTAAGGAATACCTTGAGTACCGCATCAGGAAACACCACCGTGGCCATGTCACGCCCGTCGGCGACCAGCCCCGGAGGCCGGCGAAAGGCCCGCTGCCGCTGGATAAGCCCTTGACGTACTTCAGGAATCGCCGCGACCTGGGAAGCCGCCGCAGAGACTTCCTCGGCGCGAATGGCTTCGGTGACGCCCTCGCCGCCGAGGCGAATGTTGTCGCCGTGAAACTCCACCGGCAACGATTGCGCGAGCCGCCCGAGCGCCGCGGTATCCTCCGTCGCGATTCCTTGCCGCATTGCCGCCAGCGCCACCAACCGGTACAGCGCACCGCTGTCCAGATAGTGGAATCCGAGTCGCTGCGCCACCTGGCGCGCAACCGTGCCTTTCCCCGAAGCCGACGGCCCGTCGATGGCGATGACCGGCGCTGGCGCGCCGGCTGCGATCTCGGCAAAGCGATCGAAAAAATCCGGAAAGGTCTTGGCCACGCACATCGGATCGTTGATGCGAACCGCCACGCCGCCGAGCGAGACCAGCGCGAAGCACATCGCCATCCGATGATCGTCGTAGGTATCGATCACTGCGTGAGGAGTGAGGAATGAGGAGTAAGGGGGAGTCACCACGAGAAAGTCTCTACCTTCTTCCACTGTGGCGCCGACCTTGCGCAGTTCGGTGGCCATTGCCGCGATGCGGTCGGTTTCCTTCACCCGCCAGCTGGCAATGTTGCGAAGCCGGCTCCTGCCGTCGGCGAACAGCGCCGTCACGGCCAGCGTCATCGCCGCGTCGGGAATGTGATTGAGATCCAGGTCGAAACCTTGCAGCCGGCCCTTTGCCGGCGCACGCGCTTCGATCCAGTTTTCTCCCATGTCTATCCGCGCACCCATCCCCGACAGAGCCGTCGCAAAATTCACATCGCCCTGAATACTGTTGCGGCCCACACCTTCAACCCGCACCGGGCCACCGCCGATCGCGCCGGCAGCGAGAAAGTACGATGCACCCGAGGCGTCGCCTTCGACGAAGATCTCGCCGGGACTGTGAAAGCGGCAATCGGCGGGAATCGTGAACGATGACCATCCCGCGCGGCGCACCTCCACGCCGAAACGCGCCATAAGGTTGAGGGTGATCTCGATGTAGGGTTTGGAAATCAGATCGCCAACGACTTCAATCGTCGTTTGCTTGCCGGTCAGCGGCAGCGCCATCAGCAACGCCGTCAGGAACTGGCTGGAAACCTCGCCGCTCACCCGCACTTTGCCCGCGTCGCGGATAGTTCCGGGCCGGATTTCAAGCGGCGGATAGCCTTCCTTGCCCAGGAAACGCACGTCGGCGCCAAGTTGGCGCAACGCATCCACAAGGTCGCCGATAGGGCGCTCGTGCATCCGCGCTACACCGGATAACCGGTAATGCCCGCCGCAAAGCGCCAGCGCGGCAGTAAGCGGCCGCAACGCGGTGCCGGCATTGCCGAGAAACAATTGCGCGCTCTTCACCCGGAATGGACCGCCGCTGCCGCTGACGCTCAGGCGCCCCGGCTCCTTCGCCTTCTGCAACTTCACGCCCAGCTTTCCCAGCGATTCGAGCATGCGGTCCACGTCGTCCGCCGACAGCAAGTCGTGAACGTCCGTGGTCCCGCGCGCGAGCGCGGCCAGCAGCAGGACGCGGTTGGAAATGCTCTTCGAGCCGGGCAGGCGCAACTTGCCCGCGGCCCGGTCGAAAGGTCCAAGATCCAGGTACTCAGGGTAGGCGGCCATGCCTCACGATCCGTTGCGTATCCAGGCATTGCGCGCGCTGCGCGCGGCTTCGAATATGCGCTCTATTTCCGCGCCGTCGGTCTGACGCAGGCGCCGCGCCAGCTCGGCGAGCTGCTGCTGAAATGCCTCGATGTCGGCCAACAAGGTTTCTCGATTGGCAAGCGCGATGTCGCGCCACATTTCCGGAGAGCTGCCGGCGATGCGGGTGAAGTCGCGGAAGCCGCTTGCAGCGAAGCCAAACAGCGCTTCCGCGTCCGGCCGCGTCGCGATCATGTGCACCAGCGTATAGGCGAGCATGTGTGGAAGGTGGCTCACCGCGGAGAACACGCGGTCGTGACGTTCCGGGGTCATACGGCTCACTCTGGCGCCACAGGCCTTCCACATCGTTTCGACGCGATCGACTGCGGCGGCATCGTTTTCCTGAATAGGCGTGAGCACCACGTTCCTGCCATCGAACAGGGCGGCGCTGGCGGAATCCACGCCGGTCAGTTCGGCGCCGGCAATCGGATGCCCTGGTACAACGGTTGCAAGATGCCGGGGAGCGATGCGCCGCACTGCGGCAACAAAATCCTGCTTGGTGCTGCCCGCATCGGTGACCAGCGTCCCCGGCGCCAGGGCATCGGCGAGCGCACCCAGCACGCGCTGGTTCTGCTGAACCGGCACCGCGATCAGAACGGCATCGGCGCCTTTGACCGCAGCCGCGATGTCCTCGACCGCATCGTCGATCACGCCGAGTTGGAGCGCCCGGGTGATATTGGCACGACCGCGGCCGACACCAATCACGCGGCGCACCTTTCCGGCACGCCTGAGCGCAGCCGCCACCGATCCGCCGATCAGGCCGACACCGATGACGACCAGTCTGTCGCTATGGAAATTGCTCAAGGAGATTTCGGCGCGCGATGCCGGAACCTTACCGCAGGTCCGTCAAAGCCGCCTCAAGCGCAGCGAGAAAGCGTGCGTTTTCCGCCCCGGTCCCGACCGTCACGCGCAGATACTCGGGCATGCCGTAACCGGCGATCGGCCGCACGATCACACCCTGCCTGAGCAGGTGCTGGAAAACTTCGGCGGCTCTCGGCACTTTTAAGCTGACGAAATTGGCGTAGGACGGAATCCACGACAACCCCAGTCGCTTGAAGCCGGTGGTCAGCGCCTGCATCCCCTGAGCGTTGAGTGCGCGACTTGCATGCACGAAGTCCTGGTCGGCCAGCGCCGCTACAGCGGCCGCCTGGGCGATGCTGCTGACGTTGAACGGTTGTCTGACGCGGTTCATCAGGTCGGCAACCTGTGGATGGGCGAACGCGAAGCCAACCCGAAGCCCGGCGAGTCCGTAAGCCTTCGAGAAGGTGCGCGAAACGACCAGGTTGGAAAACTGCTGCAGCCATTTCAGGCTGTCGCCGCGCAGCCCGGGATCGAGGTATTCGTAGTAGGCCTCGTCGAGCACCAGCAGCACGTCGGCCGGCACCTTGCGCAAAAAGGCATGGAGCGCCTCCGCGGCCAGCCAGGTGCCAGTCGGGTTGTTCGGATTGGCGATGAAAACGACGCGCGTATCAGCGCGGACCGCCCGCGACATGGCGTCCAGATCGTGGCCGAAATCGCGCGCCGGCACTTCGATCCCCGTGGCACCGGTAGCCTGTGTCGCCAACGGATACACGGCGAACGCATGCTGCGAGTAAACCGCCGACGCGCCCGGTGCAAGAAAGGCGTGCGCCACCATTTCCAAGACGTCATTCGAACCGTTGCCGAGCACGATGCGCTCGGCTGCGACGCCATACATTTTTGCCAGCGCCATTCGCAGCTCGAAGGCGTTGCCATCGGGATAGCGCGCCACTTCGTCGAGCGCCACACGCATCGCGGCCAGCGCCTTCGGGCTTGCGCCCAGCGGGTTCTCGTTGGAGGCCAGCTTGACGATGCCCTCTTCCTTCAGTCCCATCTCACGCGCCAACTCGGAGATGGGTTTGCCCGGTTGATACGGGGCAATGGCGCGAACATAAGACGGCGAACGCTCGCAAACGTCGACCATGCCTTGCAGCGACGACACGGTATTCATTGCGCGGCCACCGGATAGGAACCGAGAATCTTCAGGAAGGCCGCGAGCCCGCGCATTTCGTCCAGAGCGCGTGCAACCTTGTCCTCCGTCTGGTGCCCTTCAAGGTCCACGAAGAACACGTATTCCCACAGCCCGGTGCGGGACGGCCGCGATTCCAGCCGCGTCATGCTCACCCCGCAGCGCGCCAACGGCGTCAACAGCTCGTGAATCGCGCCCGGGATGTTGCGGGTGGACATCACCAGCGAAGTCTTGTCGTTGCCGGACGGCGGCACTTCCCGCCCGGAGATCACGGCGAACCGGGTGGTGTTGTTCGGTTCGTCTTCGATATTGGCGGCCAGCACCGGCAGGCCGTAGTGTTCGGCCGCTGAACGGCCGGCGATGGCCGCGGCATCGGCCTCCTCCGACGCCATTCGTGCAGCCTCGGCGTTGCTCGCCACCGGCACCAGATCGGCATGCGGACAGTTCTGGTTCAGCCAGCGGCTGCACTGCGCGAGGCTTTGCGTGTGCGAGTAAATCCGCTTGACCGCGGCTATGTTCGTCACCCTCGACAACAGATTCTGGTGCACCGGCAGCACCACTTCCCCGCAGATCCTCAGCGGAGTGGACAGCAGATTGTCGAGAGTACGTCCCACCGCGCCCTCGGTGGAATTCTCCACCGGCACGACCCCGTATCCGACACTGCCGGCCTCGACAGCGCGAAAAACCTCGTCGATAGACCCGCAAAGCGTCGCCGGCGCCTGGCTGCCGAAGTGCTTCACTACCGCTTCCTCGCTGAACGTGCCTTTCGGCCCCAGGCAGGCAACGGAGAATGCGTCTTCCAGCGCGCGGCACGCGGAGATGATTTCGGTGAACAGGTGAATCACCGCCTGGTCCGGCAACGGACCGGGATTGCGTTCGGCGAGTTGCCTCAGCACCTGGGACTCGCGTTCGGGCCGATAGACCGGGCCATCGCCTTTGAGCTTGCCGATGGCATGCGCTGCCGCCGCCCGCTCGCTGACCAGCTTCAGGATCTCCTGGTCCAGCGCATCGATGCGGCTGCGCAGTTGCTTGAGCTCATCCGGCATTACGGCGCCTCCGTGGGGAGGTAGCGCACCGCCAGCACGCCGTCGATCGCGGCTATCCTGTCGATGACTTGCGACGGTACCGGGCTGTCCACATCCACCAGCGTGTAGGCCATGTCTTTTTTCGACTTGTTGAGCATGTTGTGAATATTAAGGCCGGCCAGCGCGACCGCGGTAGAGATCTGCCCCACCATGTTGGGCACGTTGGCATTGGCGATGCCGAGCCGGTACGGGGACTCGCGCACCATGGTCACGTCCGGAAAATTTACCGCATTGCGGACATTGCCGTTTTCCAGATAGTCGCGCACCTGCTCCACCACCATCACCGCACAGTTGTCCTCGGCCTCGCGGGTCGAAGCACCCAGATGCGGCAATGCAATCACGCCGGGATGCCCGCGGAAGCTGCCGCTGGGGAAATCGCAGACGTAGGCCTTGAGCCGCTTGGTGCCCAGGGCCTGGAGCACCGCACCGTTGTCGACGATACCTTCCCGGGAAAAATTGAGCAGCACCGCGCCGTGCTTCATCAGGCCGATGCGCTTGGAATCGATCAGGTTGCGGGTTTCGTCAAGCAACGGCACATGGATGGTAACGAAGTCGCTGTTACGCATCACTTCCTCGATGCTGTGCGCCTTCTTGACCTGGGACGGCAGGCTCCACGCCGCGTCCACCGTGATTTCAGGATCGTAGCCGTGTACGTTCATGCCCAGCTTGATCGCGGCGTCCGCGATCAGGCTGCCGACCCTGCCCAGTCCGATTATGCCGAGCACATGGTGCGGCAGCTCGACTCCGGTGTAGTGCTTCTTGCCTTCCTCGACCGCCTTGCTGACCTCTTCGTCGGCTCCGGGAAGCTCATCGACGAAGCGGATGGCGGGAACCAGGTTGCGCGCCGCCAACAGCATGCCTGCGAGAACCAGTTCCTTGACTGCATTGGCATTGCCGCCGGGCGCATTGAACACCGGAACGCCGCGCTTGTTCATCGCCGCGACCGGGATATTGTTGGTACCGGTCCCGGCGCGGCCGATTGCCTTCACCGACTGCGCAATATCCATCGCGTGCATGTCCTGCGAGCGAACCAGGATCGCATCCGGCGACTGCACGTGCGTTGCCACGGTATAGAGCTCCGCGGGCAACCGCTTCAAGCCGATCGGGGAAATCGAATTGAGCGTCAGGATGCGCAGACGGTCAGCCATGGCGGGCTTCGAAGTCGCGCATGAATTGGACCAGTACCCTGACTCCTTCAACAGGCATGGCGTTGTAAATGGACGCGCGCATCCCGCCCACCGTGCGATGACCCTTGAGCTGGGTCAGGCCGCGCGCCTTGGCCTGTTTAAGGAACTCCTCGTCCAACGTGTCGTCCTTGAGCCGGAACGGGATATTCATGATCGAACGATCTTCCTTTGCCACCGGACTGGTGAAGAACCGGCTGCCGTCGAGAAACTCGTAGATCAGGCCGGCCTTGAGAAGGTTGACCTTTTCCATCTCGTCCAGTCCGCCCATTTTCTTAAGCCACTGGAATACCAGTCCGGCGATATAGAGCGCATAGGTGGGCGGCGTGTTGTACATCGAGTCGTTGTCGGCGTGGATCTTGTAGTCGAACATCGCCGGCGTGCCCGGCAATACCCGGCCGATCAGGTCCTCGCGCACGATCACGATGGTCAGTCCGGCAGGCCCGATGTTTTTCTGCGCACCCGCATAGATCACGCCGAACCTCGACACATCCAGAGGCCGTGCCAGGATGTGCGAAGACATATCCGCAACCAGCGGCACGCCACCGGTATCCGGCAGCCAGTGGTACTCGATGCCGCCGATGGTTTCGTTCGAGGTGATGTGCACGTATCCCGAATCCGGGCTGAGCTTCCACGCAGCCTGTTTCGGCACGTAGCTGAAACTCCTGTCCGCCGAACTCGCGGCCACGTTGACGTTGCAGAATTTCCCGGCCTCGGCAATCGCCTTCTTGGCCCATTCGCCGGTGTGGACGTAGTCGGCCGACTTTTTTCCATGCAACAGGTTCATCGGCACCATCGCGAACTGCGCGGTTGCGCCGCCCTGCAGGAACAGAACCTTGTAGTTCGCCGGAACGGCAAGCAACGCGCGCAGGTCGGCTTCCGCCGCTTCCGCGATGGCGATGAATTCCTTGCTGCGGTGACTCATTTCCATGACCGACATGCCGGCGCCATGCCAGTCGAGCAATTCGTCGCGCGCCTGCTCCAGGACCGCCTGCGGCAGGACCGCCGGCCCCGGACTGAAGTTGAAAACTCTTCCCACTTTTTTTCTTTCGTTCTATGGACTGGAATTCGCTGCAGACCGGCTCAGTTGGTTTCGCCCTCACCCAGGTCCTGGTCCGGCGAAGCGTCGGCGGACTCGTTGCGGTCCGGATTGGCGACCGGACCGGTGGCGGGTTCCAGGTCGGAATCCGAGTCCGACTCCGGACCCACGTCGTCGTCCTTGTCAACGATTTTCTGCAGGCCGGCGAGTTTCTCTTCCGGACCGAGGTTGATCAGCGTCACCCCTTGTGTGGAGCGGCTCATTTCGCGTATTTCCTTGACGCGGGTGCGGATCAGCACGCCACCGGTGGTAATGAGCATGATTTCGTCGATTTCCTCGACCAGCGTGGCCGCCACCACATTGCCGTTGCGGGCACTGGTCTGGATCGCGATCATCCCCTGGGTGCCGCGGCCGTGGCGGGTGTACTCCGCGATCGGCGTACGCTTGCCGTAGCCGTTCTCGGTGGCCGTAAGCACCGACACCGTCTCGTTGTCCGCCACCAGCAGCGAGATGACTTTCTGGCCGCCGGAGAGCTTCATGCCGCGCACACCGCGCGCCACGCGCCCCATCGGCCGCACATCCTGTTCGTCGAAACGCACCGCCTTGCCGGCGTCAGAAAACAGCATGATGTCTTGCCGGCCTTCGGTGAGCGCCACGCCGATCAGGTAGTCGCCCTCTTCCAGATCCACCGCGATGATTCCGGACGGGCGCGGGCGCGAAAAATCGGAAAGCGGCGTTTTCTTGACCGTGCCGTTGGACGTGGCCATGAACACGTACTTGTGCTCGTCGAACTCCTTGACCGGCAGGATCGCGGTGATTTTCTCGCCGTCTACCAGCGGCAGCAGGTTGACGATGGGTTTCCCGCGGCTGGCGCGCCCGCCCTGCGGCACGTTGTACACCTTGATCCAATACAGGCGTCCGCGATTGGAGAAGCACAGCACGTAATCGTGGGTATTGGCGATGAACAGGTTATCGATGAAGTCATCTTCCTTGGTCGCCGTGGCCTGCTTGCCGCGACCGCCGCGCTTCTGCGCCCGGTAGTCGGCGAGCGGCTGGGCCTTCACGTAGCCGGTGTGGGACAGCGTCACCATCACGTCCGCGGGCGCAATCAGGTCCTCCATGCTGAGATCCTGGGCATCCATCACGATTTCGCTGCGGCGTTCGTCGCCGAACTGGCTGCGGGTCTGGGCAAGCTCGTCGGCGATGATCCTGGTGGTGCGCTCAGGCTTGGCAAGGATATCGAGCAGGTCGGCAATGTTGTCCATGACCTCCCCGTACTCGTTGACGATCTTCTCCTGCTCCAGTCCGGTCAGGCGCTGCAACTGCATTTCCAGGATGCGCTGCGCCTGCACCTCGGAGAGCCGGTAGCCGCCGGATTGCAATCCGTAGTCGCGTCCCAGCCCTTCCGGGCGCGAAGCGGAGACGTCAGCGCGTGCCAGCATGTCCTCCACCAGTTGCGAGCGCCACATGCGCGACATCAACTCGCGCTTGGCTTCAGCCGGAGCGGGCGCGGCCTTGATCAGCGCGATGATCTCGTCTACGTTGGAAAGCGCCACCGCCAGTCCTTCCAGGATGTGGCCGCGTTCGCGCGCCTTGCGCAATTCGAATACCGTGCGGCGGGTGACCACTTCGCGCCGGTGGCGCAGGAAGGCGTCGAGAATCTCCTTCAGATTGAAAAGGCGCGGCTGGCCATCCACCAGCGCCACCATGTTCATCCAGAACGTGTCCTGCAATTGGGTTTCTTTGTACAGGTTGTTCAGGATGACGTCGGGTACTTCGCCGCGCTTGAGCTCCAGCACCACGCGCATGCCGGACTTGTCGGATTCGTCGCGGATTTCGGATAGACCATCGAGGCGCTTGTCGCGCACCAGCTCGCCGATCTTGATAAGGAGCGCGGACTTGTTGACCTGGTAGGGCAGCTCATCGATGACGATGGCCTGACGGTTGCCCTTTTCCAGATCCTCGATGTGAGTGCGGGCACGGATTACCACGCGGCCGCGGCCTGTGCGGTAACCCTCCTTGACTCCCGCGGTGCCATAGATGATTCCGTGGGTCGGAAAGTCCGGTCCTGGAATGATTTCCATCAGCTCGTCGACGCTGATTTCGGGCCGCTCCAGGATTGCCAGGCAGGCATCGACGACTTCGCGCAGGCTGTGCGGTGGAACGTTGGTGGCCATCCCCACCGCGATACCGGCAGAGCCGTTGATCAGCAGATTGGGAATCCGGGTGGGAAGGACACTGGGCTCCTGCTCCTTGCCGTCGTAGTTAGGGACGAAATCGACGGTTTCCTTGTCGATATCGGCCAGCAACTCGGAGGCGATCCTCTCCAGGCGGCACTCGGTATAGCGGTAAGCCGCCGCCGAATCGCCGTCCACCGAACCGAAGTTGCCCTGTCCGTCGACCAGGGTGTAGCGCATCGAGAAGTCCTGTGCCATGCGCACCAGGGCTTCGTAGGTGGCGGAATCGCCGTGCGGATGGTACTTGCCGAGAACATCGCCGACCACGCGCGCCGATTTCACGTAAGGCCGATTCCAGACGTTGTTGGCCTCGTGCATCGCAAACAGGATGCGGCGGTGTACCGGCTTGAGGCCGTCTCTGACGTCCGGTAGCGCGCGTCCCACGATCACGCTCATCGCGTAGTCGAGGTAGGAGCGGCGCATCTCCTCTTCCAGGCTTATGGGGAGGGTTTCTTTGGCGAATTGATCCATCAGGAATGGTCGGTTTTCTTGTTGCAAACAGTCACGATTCTGTCCCGCTCGACCCGATAGACTAGCCAGGACGTTTGCAGCGGATGGCTCGCTGGGAAGCCCCTTGATTCGTTCCAGCGCAAGCTTCGCATTTTATCATGGCGCCTCTCCCAGAGACATTGTCCGGCGCGCCTTTGAGCGTGGCCTCGAAGGTTCATGAGCCCACCGCAATGCATGGACGATGAATCCGCCTCGGCCGCGCATGCGGGACTTATGCGGAGTTTCGGTAGGCGTTGGTAAGCGGCCCGGGAATGGGCCATAATGCAAGAGCCCTTGACCAGCATGATCAGGAGAACCCGAAATGCGACCCAAGACCAATCGGCTGTTGATGTTGTTGATCGGCGCAATGCTTGCAGGCTGCGCCAGCCAGACCGAGCGCAGCAGTTCCGGCGGCGGTGCGGAACAAGCGCAGGCCCCGGCACCGACGCCGGCCCCGGCACCGGCGTATGAGCCACAAGGCGAAAGCGTGCAGTTCGTGGAACGACCGCTCGAGGAAACACCGCCTCCGCCACCGGCCCCGGTTGCGAAAGCGCCCGAGCAACCCCTTCCTGACTTTCCGGTAACCAAGTACGAGATCGATGAAGAAGTCGAAGACCTCGGCACGCAGCCGGACGAGTCGGGCACCGTGCAGTACCCCGAAGAAAACCTCGCCGCCAAGGAAAGTGTGGTGAGCGCGCCGACGGAGGTGGCCGACGAACCCGAAGAGGAGGTCGGCGATCTGGGCACGCAACCGGACGAGTCGGGCACCATGAGTTACCCCGAGCAGCAACTTGCCTCCGAGAAAGTGATCAGCGAGCCGAAGCTATACGCCGACGACGTAAGAGTCTCCTTCGAAGCGGAACCGCTGTTCAGTTTCGACAAGTCTGCCGTTCGCAGCGACCAGAGCAGCAAGCTCGACCAATTTGTAGCCAGCTTGAAGGGAACACAATACGACTCGATCAGCGTGATCGGCTATGCCGACCGCATCGGCAGCGAGGACTACAACCAGAAACTGTCGGAGCGCCGCGCCAATGCGGCGAAGAACTATCTGGTGCGTCAGGGCATCCCCGCCGGCAAGATCACTGCCGTGGGACGCGGCGAATCGGAGCCCGCGACCGGAGATTCCTGCAATGGCCAGCGCGGCAAGGCTTTGATTGCCTGCCTGGAACCCGACCGCCGCGCGGATGTCAGCGTCACCGCGACCAAGGCTTCCAACTGAAGCAGCAGCTTGCCGACCAGCAATCGAAAGCCCTGCGAATGCAGGGCTTTTTTTTAGGGTCTCCACGCAGGAAATGAACGCAAGATTTTCCGCCGATACCGTCATCGAGGCGCACTGGGTGATCCCCGTCGAACCGCACGGAACCGTGCTGAACGACCATAGCGTGGCGATCGCCGGCGACCGCATCACCGCGGTTTTGCCACGCGCGGAAATGCGCCGGCGTTGCAAGGCCGGCCGGACTCTCGATCTTTCAACCCACGCGTTGATCCCGGGGCTGGTGAACTTTCATACTCACGCGGCGATGACGCTGATGCGCGGACTTGCCGATGACCTGCGGCTGAAGGATTGGCTGGAAAAACACGTCTGGCCCACCGAAGCCAGGCATATCTCGGCGCAGTTCGTGTATGACGGCACCCTGCTGGCCTGTGCTGAAATGCTGCGCGGCGGCGTTACCTGTTTTAACGACATGTACTTCTACCCGGAGATGGCGGGACGCGCGGCACTTGAGGCCGGGATGCGGGCCGCTCTCGGAATCGTGCTCATCGAATTTCCCACCGCGTACGCCGCCGACGCCCAGGATTATCTGCGCAAGGGCCTGGCGATGCGCGACGAACTGAAGAGCGAATCCTTGTTGTCTTTCTGCATGGCGCCGCATGCCCCCTACACCGTCAGCGACAGGAGTTTCGAACAAATCCTCACGCTTTCCGAGCAACTGCAGATCCCCATCAATACGCATCTGCACGAAAC
>JAXIOX010000109.1:0-3028 GCA_045403275.1 Burkholderiales bacterium
GCGCCGTGGTTGCGGTAGTGGAACAGACTGATGTTCCAGTCGTGACTCATGCTGTCGAGGAAATTCATCAGGGCTCCCGGGCGTTCCGGGAACTCGAAACGGTAAAGCATCTCGTTCTCGACCGAGGGCGAGCGGCCGCCCACCAGGTGGCGCACGTGCAGCTTGGCCATTTCGTTGTCGCTGAAATCGAGCGTCGGCAGCCCTTTGCGGCGCAGCCGCGCGATGAGCTTGCGGGTCTCATCGCGGTTGCGCACCTGCACGCCGACGAACACATGAGCCTCCGCGGGGTCTGCGTAGCGATAGTTGAACTCGGTGACATTGCGCGCCCCGAGCAGCGAGCAGAACTGCTTGAAGCTGCCGGGCCGCTCGGGGATTGTGACTGCCAGGATGGCTTCGCGTTTCTCGCCCAGTTCGGCGCGCTCGGCGACAAAGCGCAGGCGCTCGAAGTTCATGTTGGCGCCGCAGGCAACCGCGACATAGGTCTTGCCCCTTTGCTTGCGGCGCTCGGCGTAAGCCTTGGCGCCGGCGATTGCGAGCGCGCCCGCCGGCTCCAGGATCGAGCGGGTGTCCTCGAAAACGTCCTTGATCGCGGCGCAGACGGCATCGTTGTCCACCAGGATCATCTCGTCCACCAGCTGCCGGCAAAGGCGGAAGGTTTCGGCGCCGACCTGCTTGACTGCCACGCCGTCGGCAAAAAGCCCGACCTGCGCCAGCCGTACCCTGTGGCCGGCCGCGAGGGAGCGGGCCATCGCGTCGGCATCGACCGGCTGCACGCCGATGATCCGGATCCCCGGACGCAGGCGCTTGACGTAAGCCGCGATCCCGGCGATCAACCCGCCGCCGCCCACCGCGACAAAAATGGCGTCGATCGGGCCGCCGTGCTGGCGCAGGATCTCCATGCCGATGGTGCCCTGCCCGGCGATCACGTCCGGGTCGTCGTAGGGATGCACGAAAGTGCGATTCTCGCGCTTGGCGATTTTCTGCGCGCGCGTGTAGGCCTCGTCGTAGGAGTCGCCGAACAGCACCACCCGCGCGCCGCGTGCCGCCACGGCCGAAATCTTGATCTGCGGCGTGGTGGCGGGCATGACGATGGTGGCGTGGCAGCGCAGATGATTTGCCGCCAGCGCCACGCCTTGCCCGTGATTGCCCGCCGAGGCGGCGATCACGCCGCGCCGGCGCTGGGCCGCACTCAGGTTCGCCATCTTGTTGTAGGCGCCGCGCAGCTTGAAGGAGACCACCGGCTGCATGTCCTCGCGCTTGAGCAGAAGGGTATTGCCCAGCCGGCGGGACAGCGCGAGCGCCAACTCCAGCGGCGATTCGACCGCCACGTCGTAGACGCGCGCAGTCAGGATTCTTTCCAGGTAATCGGTTTTCATCACTTCTCCCTACGTTACATTCGAGCGTAACAGTCGGGAGCGAAAGGGCGCAACCGGGAAGCTTATTTGTGCCGATCGGGTGTTGACGCTATGCTTGCAGTCAGTTCCAGGCGCAGCAGGCCCATGACTCAGGACGAACTCAAGCAGGCGGTCGCGAAAGCGGCGATCGCTCACGTGCCGGAAGACTGCATCGTCGGCGTCGGCACTGGCTCGACGGCGAATTTCTTCATCGACGAGCTGGCCAGAATCAAGGGTCGGCTGGAAGGGGCGGTGGCCAGCTCGGAGGCGACCGCCGCTCGGCTGAAGGCCGCGGGGATCCGCGTGTTCGACCTGAACTCCGTGGACGACCTGCCGGTATATGTGGACGGCGCCGACGAGGTCACGCGGCATTTGCACATGATCAAGGGCGGAGGCGGTGCGCTCACCCGGGAGAAGATCGTGGCGGCGGTGGCAGGCAAGTTCGTGTGCATTGCCGACGAAGCCAAACTGAAGGACGTGCTGGGCGCGTTTCCGCTGCCCGTGGAAGTGATTCCCATGGCGCGGTCTTATGTCGCCCGCGAACTGGTCAGGGTGGGCGGGCACCCGGAATTGCGCCAGGGCTTTGCCACGGACAACGGCAATATCATCCTGGACGTGCACGGGCTGGCTATCGTCAATCCCGTGGTACTGGAGGGCGAAATCAACCAGATCGTCGGGGTGGTGGCAAACGGCCTGTTCGCGCGCCGCGGCGCCGATGTGCTGCTGCTTGGCACCCGGGACGGGGTGAAGACGCTGACCCGGTGAAACTTTTTTGTAACGTAACGGACGTACACTGCGACATTTGCCTGCGCGGTACGGAAGGGAGTTCGAGGTGATGACCAATACTGAGCACACATCCAAGCAGTTCGATGCCGAACTGGAGGCAGTGCGCGCCCGCGTGCTGCACATGGGCGGGCTGGTGGAAGAGCAGATCAAGCTGGCGTTGGACGCACTGATCTCGGGAGACATGGAGCTCTGCACCAAGGTCGAGAACAACGACCACCTGGTCAACGGCCTCGAAGTCGGCATCGACGAGGACTGCAGCACCATCATTGCCCGCCGCCAGCCAGCCGCCGGCGATCTGCGAATGCTGATGACGGTGGTGAAGACCATTACCGACCTGGAGCGCATCGGCGACGAAGCGGCGAAGATCGCCCGCATGGCCAAGCTGATCTATTCCGCCGACCGGCTGCAGCAGCCGCGCACCGCGGAAATCCGCCGCATGTCGCAGATCGCGCTGGAAATGCTGCGCAAGTCGCTTGACGCGTTCGCCCGGCTGGATCTGGCCACCTCCGCCGAAGTGGTGCGCCGCGACCAGCATGTGGACGAGGAATTTCGCGGCGTACTGCGCCAGCTCATCACCTTCATGATGGAAGACCCGCGCACCATTTCCGCCTCGATCGAGATCCTGTTCATCGCCAAGGCGCTCGAGCGCATCGGGGATCACGCCAAGAACATCTCGGAGTACGTGATCTACATGGTGAAGGGCAAGGATGTTCGCCACGTCACGCTCGAGGAGATCGAGCGCGAGATCATGGCCTGACGGCAACCCGGGGGTCGATTTGGGAGTGTCGTCCGGCTGATGTCGCAACTGTCCACGCTCGCCGCGGTCGACCTGGGGTCCAACAGCTTCC
>JAXIOX010000128.1:0-8201 GCA_045403275.1 Burkholderiales bacterium
ATTTACTTTGCGTTTCCTTTGCGCCTTTGCGTCTTTGCGGTGAAGGTTTAGTGCGCCTTTGCGGTGAAAAGGGTTTCAGGTCACTCCATGAACAGCGAGGACACCGAGTCCTCGTTGCTGATTCGCAGCATCGTCTCGGCCAGCAGCGCCGCGATGCTCAACTGGCGGATGCGTTTGCAGCGCCGCGCGTCCTCGCGCAACGGAATGGTATCGGTCACCACCACCTCGTCGAGAACCGAATTCTCGATGCGCTCAATCGCCTTGCCCGACAATACCGGGTGGGTACAGTAAGCCAGCACCGTCACCGCGCCCGCCTCTTTCAGCGCCGACGCCGCTTCACACAGCGTATTCGCGGTGTCCACCATGTCGTCCATGATGACGCAGGTGCGGTCCGCCACGTCGCCGATGATGTTCATCACCGACGCCACGTTGGGGCGCGGACGACGCTTGTCGATGATGGCAAGGTCTGATTCCAGTCGCTTTGCCAGCGCACGGGCGCGCACCACGCCGCCAACGTCGGGCGAAACGACCACCAGATCCTGATGGCCGAGCTTCCAGATGTCGCCCAGCAGAATCGGCGCCGAGTAGACGTTGTCCACAGGGATGTCGAAAAACCCCTGGATCTGGTCCGCATGCAGATCCATCGTCAGCAACCGGTCCACACCCACCACCACCAGCATGTTGGCCACCACCTTGGCGCTGATCGCCACCCGCGCCGAGCGCGGGCGCCGGTCTTGCCGCGAGTAGCCCAGATACGGAATCGCCGCGGTGATGCGCCCGGCCGAGGAGCGTTTCAGCGCATCCACCATCAGCATGACTTCCATCAGGCTGTCGTTGGTCGGCGTGCAAGTCGACTGCAGCACGAATACGTCCTTGCCGCGCACGTTTTCCAGCAGCTCCACCATGACTTCGCCGTCGCTGAAGCGGCCTACGGTGGCGCGTCCGAGCGGGATGTTGAGGTGTTTGACCACGTCTTCGGCAAGCTTGCGATTCGCGTTGCCGGTAAACACCATCAGGCTGTCGTAGGCCATTCTAGAGACTAGAAACTGGAAACTGGAGACTAGAAAAAAACATACTCTCACGGCGGCAAAACAACATGCACCGCAAATACTCCGGCCGCTGGCGCCTTCTAGTCTCTAGTCTCAAGCCACTAGTGTCTAGAATGGCTGGGGAGGTAGGGATCGAACCTACGAATGCCGGAATCAAAATCCGGTGCCTTACCACTTGGCGACTCCCCAAGAATCCTAATTTCCCTCCGACCACAGAGGGTGCCGGTCCAGTCCGCGCGCCACGAATCCCCGCATGTCTGGCGGCAGCGCCGACAGAACCCGCTGAGCTTGCGCCTCGGTTTCGAACCCGCAAAACACGCAGGCCCCGGATCCGGTCATGCGGGCGTCGCCGTACTGGCGCAACCACTCGAGATGACGGGCCACTTGCGGATAGCGCCGGCACACCACCGGCTCGAGATCATTGCGACCCTGGCCGACCGAAAAGGCGGCTATTGTGATTGCAATCGAATTACGTGTCAATTCAGGCGCGGAGAAGATTTCCGCAGTGGAAACAGCCGTTTCCGGTACCAGAACCAGGTACCACGCAGGCGGCAGCTGGAGCGGCGCGAGGCGCTCGCCGACCCCTTCGGCAAAAGCGCTGCGCCCGAACACGAACACCGGAACGTCGGCGCCCAGTTCCAGCGCCAGCTCCTGAAGTTGCGCGCGCGCGAGCCCGGTTTGCCACAAGCGGTTCAACACGATGAGCGTGGTCGCGGCATCGGAACTGCCGCCACCCAGGCCGCCTCCCACGGGCAGCCTCTTGACCAGCTCGATATCCACGCCGAGGCGGGACCTGGCGCGGTTCTTGAGCAGCCGTGCCGCGCGTATGCACAGGTCGGCCTCAGCGGGCACGCCTGCAAGCTCGCTGACTCTGCGCACCACGCCGTCGTCCCGCACCGAGAAACCCAGTTCGTCGCCGTAGTCGATCAAGCGGAATGCGGTCTGCAGCAGGTGATAGCTGTCTGCGCGCCGGCCGACGACGTGCAGGAACAAATTGAGCTTCGCCGGCGCAGCATACCGCGCCGCGGCGTTACCCGCCGCACCAGACTTTGCAGCGGGATTCATTCGATCAGGTCCCAGCGGTCGATGATCAACCGCAGGCTGAGACGGTCGTACGCGAGCGCCATGCGCGCCGGCAGCGCGCTGTCTCCGGCGTAGGCAAGAAAGCTGATGCGCCAATCGTTCTGCGTGAGCGTGGTCAGCCGGCCGCGCACGTCGCGCTGCTCGGACTGCACCGGAAGCACCGGCTCAACACGTCCGACCACCCAGTGCTGCAGGCCTTCGAGCGGCAGGTCCCAGCCCAATACCTCGCGGGTCAACGCCTGCACGTCGCCGGAGCGATAAACCTTTTTGTCCCCGGTCGTCAACATCGCCCCGGACGCATCGGCTTCGATTTCGGCGATCACCGAGCCGACCGGGGACAGCAGGCGCAGTCGATCTCCGGCAGCCGAATGCCGCCAGCTCAACTTGGCCGAGTAGCCGCGTTGTTCCATTTTGACAGCGACGCGGCCGGTGAGGGAGAACGCGTCGATTCCGGCATTGGAGGCCGGCAGCGCCTGCGGCGCGCGCGGGGCCGCGCAGCCTGCCACCACGGCGAGGACGATACCGGTCGCGAAAAGACGAAAGCAAAGAGGCACCGATGCGCCTCAGGGCAGGAATTTCTTGATGACCTTCTGCAGCTCTTCGTTGCCGGGGTTGTCGCGCAACGAGTCGCGCCAGACTTTTTCGGCCTCTCCCTTGTCGCCTTTCACCCACAGTACTTCACCCAGGTGCGCGGCGATCTCGGGGTCGGGACGCTGATCGAACGCACGCTGCAGGTATTGCAGTCCTTCGGCATGATTACCGAGGCGGTATTGCACCCAGCCCATGCTGTCGAGAATGAACGGGTCCTCGGGCGAAAGTTCGAGCGCTTTCTCGATGTAGTCGCGCGCCTCCGTGAGTCGATCAGTGCGGTCCGCCAGCGTGTAGCCGAGCGCGTTGTAGGCCTGCGCGTGGTCCGGCTTGAGCGCGATCAACCGCCGCAGGCTGGTCTCCACCACGTCGATGCGGTCGAGCTTCTCCGCCGCCATGGCGATGTCGTAGAGCAAATCCGGATTGTCCGCATCGGTATCGAGCGCGGTCTTGAGTATGTCAAACGACTCCCTGTAGGCCTTCGCTTCGCGCATCAGTTGCGCCTCGGCCTGCACGATCTGCACGCGCTGCGCCTGATTCTGCGGCTGCAGTTCCCGCAGATGGGCGCGTGCTTCGGGCACGCGGTCCTGCCGCGCCAGCATGAACGCGTAGCGCGCATGCGCCATCACGAACTGCTCTCCGCCTTCGACCGCGAGGTACCATCGGGCCGCCTCGTCGAAGCGCTTGCGATCCTCGTTGATCTGCCCGAGGTGATAACGCACGCTGTCGGGGTCCTTGTAGTTCAGTTCCAGCACCCGCTTCAACTGCATTTCCGCCGCGTCCAGGTCGTTGATCTGCACCGACAGCAGCGCCACCGTCACCGCAATGTCGGGATTCTGCGGATTGTCGTCGAGCAGTCGCTGGAACTCGGAGCGCGCCTCTGGAAACTTCTTCTCGCCGATCAGCTGGCGGGCATAATTGAGGCGTACTTCCTGCGCATTCGGATTGGCGGCCAGGAAACCCTTCATGTAGTCGAGCGATTTGGCGCGCGACTCGCTGGTCAGCGCCTGCGCCTGGAACAGCGCCGCCGCTTCCCAGTCCGGCCTGATGCGCAACGCTTCGCGGATTTCCGCCAGCGCCGCATCATATTTGTTGGCCGCCAGCGACGCCTGCGCCAACGCGAAGTGAGCCTCGGGCATCTGCCGATACGGCTTGACCAGATCTTTCACCAGTGCCAGCACGGCGTTCTTGTCGGGGTGCTTGGCCAGCAACGCGTGCAACTGCGTCAGCGAAGACCCGACGTTGGCGCCCTCGCCGGAGAGAATTTCCTGAAGCAGCGGCGTGGCCGCCTGCAGGTTATTGGTGGTGACGAACAATGCCACCAGCGTCTGCCGCGCGGCGGTCGAACCCTTCTCTGCGGCTAGCCAGATCTTGGCGGCTTCCAGCGCCAATTCGGTCTGCCGTCCGTACAAGGCCAGCTCGGTGGCGCGCCGGGCAATGCGTGGGTCGTGCGTGGACCTGGTCATCTCGAGATAGGCTTGCGCAGCAACCTGGTAGCTGCCGCGCTGAGCTGCAATCTCGGCCAGTAGAAACTTGTAGAGCAGATCCGAATCCAAATCGCGACCAGGCAGGTCTGCCGGAGACAGCGATTGCGTGCCGAAGACGCGCCGGGCGCGTTCTTCAAAGCTGCCCTCCGGACCAGATCCTTCACCAGGGCCTGTGGCCTGCGCCGACCAGTCCATGGACGCCTCGGAACTCGTCACGCCGTCCGCGGCAAACTCTGGCGAGCCGGCGCGCGCTCCCGGCTGGGCGCAGGCGCTCAGCGTCAGGCAGAACGCGATCACCATCGGGGCGAGACAGTAAAGCGATGACGGCATGGAGTGGTTAGGACCGTGAGAGGGGGACAAATGCGCGCAACTGAACTTTATAGGCTATGGCCGCGCGCGAAATTCTTCAACCCAGTACACAGTTTAGGTATATTTGGCGGCCATCACAAGTAACCCCGACCCGTCCGCCGGCATCTGTTGCGGTGCTGTCGCCCGGATTCAGAAGGCGCTGAAAACAAGAGGGGTTGCAACAGCAACGGCACAAATTTCCAAAACTTCCAGACAAGGCGAGGGCATGACCACCACGGCAAGCTCCGAACTGACCGTTTCCGCCCAGGCACTCACGCGCAGCTACGGCGCCCATCGCGCGGTGCGCGACGTATCGCTGGAACTCAGGCGCGGCGAAGTGCTGGGCCTGCTCGGGCCCAACGGCGCCGGCAAGACCACCACAATGCAGATGCTCACCGGCAATCTCGCGCCGACCAGCGGCGAAGTGTACATCTGCGGCATCGACCTGATCGACATGCCCACCCGGGCGAAATCGCGCATCGGCTATCTGCCTGAAGTGCCGCCGTTGTACCGTGAACTTAAGGTGGATGAGTACCTGCGCCTGGCAGGGCGCCTGCACAAACTCAAGAAAAGCGCCCTGAAACCGGCGCTGGAGCGCGCCAAGAATCGCTGCGGGCTCGCGGACATGGGCAAGCGGCTGATCGGCTCGCTGTCGAAAGGCTACCAGCAGCGCGTCGGCATCGCCCAGGCGATCATCCACGAACCCGACGTAATCATTCTCGACGAGCCCACCATCGGCCTGGACCCCAACCAGATTCGCGAGATCCGCGCGTTGATACGCGACCTCGGGCGCGATCACAGCGTCATCCTGTCCACCCACATCCTTCCCGAAGTGGAAGCGGTGTGCGACCGGGTGCAGATCCTGCACCGCGGTGAAGTAGTGTTCTACGACAGCATCGCCGGACTCAAGCAGTTCCGCGGCGGCCAGGCCCTGCAAATCGGCCTGCGCAATCCACCGCCGCTTGCAGAAATCGCCGGCGCGGCCGTCGATGCCGAAGTCGATGCCATCAATGCCAACCTTTTCCGGGTGCGCCCGCGCAGCGGCATCGATCCCACCGACACCCTGGTGCGGGCCGCTGTCGAGCGCAACTGGGGCCTGTATCTGTTGCAACCGGCTCTGGCGAGCCTCGAAGAGGTGTTCGCCCATTTAACTCAGCGCGAAGACGATCAAAGTGAAGGGGCGTCCGCATGATCTGGACCATCATTACCAAGGAACTTAGAACGCTGTTCGCCTCGCCGCTGGCGTGGGTGGTGTTGGCGTTCCTGCAGATCATCCTGGCGTGGATCTTTCTCACCCGGGTGGACTACTTCCTGACCATTCAGGCGCAGCTCGCGCGCGTGCCCAATGCACCCGGGCTCACTGAAATCGTGGTGGTGCCGATTGCCGGCATCGCCTCGATCGTGCTGCTGATGTCGGTGCCGCTACTGACCATGCGGCTGGTGGCCGAAGAGCGCCGCAATCAGACCATGGCCATGCTCATGTCTGCACCGATATCGATGACGCAAATCGTGCTCGGCAAGTTCCTCGCCACGCTGGCCTTCCTCGCCATCGTCGGCGGCCTGATCGCGCTGATGGGACTGTCGCTGCTGATGGGCGGCAAACTGGACTTGGGACTGATCGCCACCAATCTGCTCGGCCTGCTGCTGCTGACCGGAAGCTTCGCCGCGATCGGCCTGTTCGTATCCTGCCTCACCAACCACCCGGTGGTGGCGGCCATCGGCACGCTGGCGGCGTTTCTGGTGCTGTGGCTGGCGAACATCGCCGCCTCCGATCCGGATAGCCCGCTGCACCTGCTGTCGCTGCTGAAGCATTTCGAGAACTTCATGAACGGTTCGATTGCAGTCACGGATCTGATCTACTTCGCGCTGCTGACCGCAACTTTTCTCATTCTTTCGATCCGGCGTCTCGATGCCGATCGCCTGCGCGCATGAAACTGAATCGCAAACTGAGACTGCAACTGCTGCTCCAGAACGGCTTGTTCGTGGTGCTACTGCTGGGGCTGGCAGCCGCCATCGCCTGGGTTACCCGGGACGTCAGGATTCAGTGGGATCTGACGCAAAGCCAACGCAACACCTTGTCGCAGGCTTCCGCCGACATACTCAAGCAGATGGCCGGACCGATCAGCGTCACCGCCTACGCCACGGCGCAGGACGCCGAGGGCGACGTCCGCAAGACCGTCCAGACTTTCCTCGCCCCGTATCAGCGCGCCAAGAAGGACTTCATGCTGGCATTGGTCGATCCGCGCGAGCAGCCGCAGAAACAGCAGGCGGCGGGGGTACGCATGAACGGCGAGCTGGTGATCGAGTACAACGGTAGAAACGAACACCTCACCAACCTCACAGAGCAGGAA
The DNA here is from genome assembly GCA_045403275.1 of Burkholderiales bacterium. Lineage (GTDB taxonomy): Bacteria > Pseudomonadota > Gammaproteobacteria > Burkholderiales > JACQAP01 > JACQAP01. The sequence continues at coordinate 6,907 of JAXIOX010000128.1, forward strand.
CTCACCAATTTGCTGGTCAGGCTGGCGCGCTCTTCGCAGCGCCAGGTGATGTCCCTGGACGGGCACGGCGAGCGCAAGTTGGACGGCCGCGGCAATCGCGATTTGGGCGAGTTCGGCAATCAGCTTACCGCCAAGGGTTTCAAGACCGCAGCGCTGAACCTGGCGCAGGCGCAGGATGTTCCGGAAAATATCAGTATGCTGATCATCGCCGGAGCGAGCGTGGACCTGCTGCCCGGCGAAGTCGGCAAGATCAGGCGTTGGGTAAAGAAGGGTGGCAATCTGTTGTGGCTGATCGACAACGACTCGCTGCGCGGACTGCAGGCACTCGCCGACGAACTGGGCCTGGACCTGATTTCCGGCACAGTGGTGGACCCGCGCGCTGGCGGCCTGAACCTGCCGGCGGCTTTCGCGCTGGCCTCGGGCTACGGTGCGCATCGCATTACCGAGAATTTCTCGATCACCAGCGTGTTTCCTTACGCGCGCCGCATCGCAGCCAACGAGGGAACACAGTGGCATTTCCAGCCGCTGGTGGAAGCGGCGCAGGGCGGTTGGCTGGAGGCCGGCGGCATCAATGACAAAGTCGCGTTCGACCGCAATCGTGACATCCGTGGCCCGATCGTGGTCGCGGCCGCGCTGGAGCGCGACCTTGGCAGCCGCAAGCAACGCGTCGTGGTTGCCGGCACCGGCCATTTCCTGTCGAACCAGTATGTCGGGTTGCTCGGCAACCTCGATCTTGGCGTGAACATGGTCAACTGGCTGGCAGGGGACGAATCGTTGATCACGGTTCAGCCGCGCACCCGTTCGGATCTTTCGCTGGAACTGTCGCGCACGGGCCTGGCGCTGATCGGCATCGGTTTCCTGGTGGCCTTGCCGCTTGTCTTCCTGGTTGCCGGCGGCGTGATCTGGTGGCGCCGCCGCAAGGCATGAAATCCAAAGTCCTCGTAAACCTGGTGCTGGTCCTGTTGCTGACAGGACTGGCGCTGTTTGCCTACTACCGCCCCAAGGAGCAGCCCGATCCGGGAGTAAGGCTTACACAACTGAAGCGCGACGACATCAACCGCATCACCGTGGAACGCCGCGGCAGCTCCATCATCCAGCTGCAAAAACGCGACGGCGGCTGGCGTATCAGCTCGCCACTGGATACCCGCGCCGATCCGATCCAGGTGGATCGGCTGACTGACATTGCCACCGCCACCGCCAAGCACAAATTGCCGCCCGGCGATCCCGGCCGCTACCAGCTCGACCCGCCGCAAGTGAAGCTCACGCTCAACGAACAGGCCTTCGCCTTCGGCCGC
>JAXIOX010000033.1:0-6421 GCA_045403275.1 Burkholderiales bacterium
AGATCAACGGCAAGCCGCTAGCCTATCTCGACAACGCGGCGAGCAGCCAGATGCCTGCGCAGGTGATCGACCGGCTGGTGCGCTATCAGACCAGCGAGCACGCAAACATCCACCGCGCGGTTCACACCCTGTCGGAAAGGGCAACCGCGGAATACGAAGGTGCGCGCCGCAAGATCCAGCGTTTCATCAACGCGAAAGAAGAACGCGAAGTCGTCTACACCCGCGGCACCACGGAATCGGTGAACCTGGTGATGCAGGGTTACGGGCGGGCGTTTTTGGGCGCCGGCGATGAAATCATCTTGTCCCAGCTCGAGCACCATTCCAATATCGTGCCCTGGCAGATGCTGTGCGAGGAGAAGGGTGCAAGGCTGCGCGTGATCCCGTGCAACGACGCCGGCGAACTATTGCTCGATGAGTACTCTAAACTGTTCAACGCCAGTACCAAGTTCGTCGCCATCACCCATGTCTCCAATGCGCTGGGGACCATCAACCCGGTCAAGGACATGGTTGCCACCGCGCACCGCCACGGCGTGCCGGTGCTGGTGGATGGTGCACAGGCCGTGCCGCACATGAAAGTGGATGTGCAGGACCTGGATTGCGATTTTTACGCCTTTTCAGGCCACAAGATGTGCGGACCGACCGGCATAGGTATTCTCTACGGCAAGGCACCGCTCATGGAGAAAATGAAGCCATTCGAAGGCGGCGGCGACATGATCCTGTCGGTGACGTTCGAGAGAACGACGTACAACACCATCCCCCACAAGTTCGAGGCCGGAACGCCGCCGATCGCCGCTGCGATTGGACTGGGTGCTACGGTGGATTACCTGGAAAGCGTCGGGATGGACAGGATTGCCGCGCATGAACACGATCTGCTGAGGTATGCAACCGAGGCGTTTACGCAACTCAAGGGCGTGCGCATCGTCGGAACCGCAAGGGACAAGGCCGCCGTCCTGTCGTTCACCCTGCAGGGCGTACATCCCCACGACGTCGGCACCATTCTGAACGAAGACGGCGTGGCCGTGCGTACCGGCCATCATTGCGCGCAACCGGTGATGCAGCGCTTCGGCATCCCGGCGACGGCGCGCGCTTCGTTTTATCTTTACAACACCTTTTCCGAGGTGGACGCACTGGTCGCTGGCATTCGCAAAGTGCAGAAGATTTTCGGCTAGGCCGGGTTAAATGGATTCCAAGCAGCTGTATCAGGAAGTGATCCTGGATCACAACAAGAAGCCACGCAACTGGGGCAAGCTCGCCGATGCGAGCCACCGGGCGGAGGGCCTGAATCCCCTGTGCGGCGATCACATCTGGCTGTCGATGAAGCTTGACGACGAGCGCGTCGAGAACATCGCTTTCGAGGGCGAAGGCTGTGCGATTTGCAAGGCCTCATCGTCGATGATGACCACCAACGTAAAGGGCAAGACCGTCGCGGAGGCCGAGCAACTGGTGCGGGAGTTTCGCGACATGGCCACCGGCAAACTCGACATCGCCGGCGAGCCCAACCATCTCGGCAGGCTCACGGTTTTTGCCGGTGTGCGCGATCTGCCGTCGCGGGTGAAATGCGCGATCCTGCCGTGGCACACGCTGCAGGCGGCGCTGAATTCCGAGACCGTTGTTTCTACCGAGGGCGACCAGGATCCGGTCCCCGCCGCAGGCTGAGCCAATGCCAAAAATCGCCGATCTCGAATACACGCCGAATCCCAACGCACGCAAGTTCGTTCTGAAGGCGCCGCTGACAAGTGGTCTGGCGCGTTCTTTCGAGAACTCGGAACAGGCGCAGCGCGACGAGCTTGCCTCCAAGCTGTTCGCGATCCCTCACGTCACCAACGTTTTTTACGTCGATAACTGGATCACCGTGACTCAGGACGGCGGGGCCGACTGGCAGGAGCTGTTGCGCCAGGTCGCCGGTCCGATCCGCGAGGCGCCGGCTGCAGAGAAAGCGTCCGAGGAGTATGCCCAGGCCGCCGCCTGGCTGGCGAAGGGCGAGGGCACCGCGGAGCTGTCGGAAAGCGATAAGCTCAAGCTCGACCAGATCAATGAATTGCTGGACGAGGAAGTGCGACATTATCTGCAGGGCGACGGCGGCGACCTCTACGTCGTCGGTCTGGAAGGCCGCACGCTGAAAGTACACTACCAGGGCGCGTGCGGCAGTTGCCCCAGCTCCATTTCCGGCACGCTCGCCGGCATAGAAAGCCTGGTCAGGCGAATCGACCCCGAAATGGAAGTGGTCGCGGTCTGAAAACGACAGTGGCTAGTTGCTAGTGCGTAGTGACAGGTATAGACCACTATGTGTCAAGGATACTTAGCCACTAGCCACCAGCCACTAACCACTGTCTCGAATGTCTGATTGGGTTTTTGTTGCCGAAGCGGCCAGCATAAAGCCCGGCCACTATGAAACTGTCGATCTCGATGGCACGCTGGCGGCGGTGTTCAACGTCAATCGCGAGTTTTACGCCATCGAGGACGTGTGTACGCACGACGGCACGGTGCTCACCAGCGGCAACCCGATCGAGGGCGACGAAATCGTCTGCCCACGGCACGGCGCGCGCTTCTGCGTCAGGACCGGCGAGGCGCTCTCGCCGCCCGCGTACGAACCTACGGCCACGTTTCCCGTGAAGGTCGAAGGCGGAAAAGTTTATGTCCGCGACGATCGCTGGGACTAAGAATTCGATTCTCTGCGAACGTCAGCCGAGCTCTTTCAGGACCGCGCGTGCCTGCGTGACGCGGGCAGCAACGTCCGGCATCGCGGCGTCGACTCGAAGCCGATCCTGCCCGCTCAACTTGAAGTTCTTGCGGCTCTGTACCAGTCCTATGATCTTGGCGGGGTCTAGCGGGGGATTGGGTACGAACTGCAGAAGAAGACTCTCCGGGCCGGCATCGATACGGGAGATGCCAAGCTGCTTGCCCGCGATGCGCAGCCGGTGGCTATCCAGCAGGACTTTGGCAGGGTCGGGCAGCAAGCCGAAGCGGTCCACCAGTTCCTCGTGCAGGGCTTCCAGTTCTTCCGCCGTCTCGCAGTTAGCGAGCCGCTTGTACAGCACCAGGCGCTCGTGGATGTCAGCGCAGTAGTCCTCGGGCAGTAGCGCCGGAGCGTGCAGGTAGATCTCGGAGCCGAGATTGAATCCGCCGGCGAGATCCGGCTCCTTTCCGGCCTTGAGCGACTTCACGGCCGCGTTGAGCATCTCGGCATAGAGCGCGAATCCCACTTCCTGCATTTCCCCGCTCTGCGATTCACCTAGTACTTCGCCGGCTCCGCGGATTTCGAGGTCTTGCATGGCGAGATAGAAGCCCGAGCCCAGTTGTTCCATCATTTGGATCGCCTCCAGGCGTTTTCTCGCCTGGCTGCCGACAGCATCCTCATCCGGTGTCAGCAGATAGGCGTAGGCCTGGTGGTGCGAGCGGCCGACACGGCCGCGCAACTGGTGCAGCTGCGCAAGGCCGAACTTGTCGGCGCGATTGATGATGATGGTGTTGGCGGTCGGCACGTCGATACCAGTCTCGATGATACTCGTGCAAAGCAGCAGGTTGAAGCGGCCCTGGTAAAAGTCGCGCATCACCAGTTCCAGTTCGCGCTCAGGCATCTGGCCGTGAGCGGTGCGGATGCGTGCTTCCGGCAGCAGCCTGGCCAGCCGCGCTTCCATGTTGCGGATGGTCTCGATCTCGTTGTGCAGGAAGTAAACCTGCCCGCCGCGCTTCAGTTCGCGCAGCACCGCTTCGCGGATCAGGCCCTCACTGACCGATGAAACGAAGGTCTTGATCGCCAGGCGCCGCTGCGGGGCGGTGGCGATTACCGAGAAATCGCGGAGTCCTTCGAGCGCCATTGCCAGCGTGCGCGGAATCGGCGTGGCGGTAAGCGTTAACACGTCCACCTGGGCGCGCAACGCCTTCAGTTTTTCCTTCTGGCGCACGCCGAAGCGGTGCTCCTCGTCTATGATTACCAGACCGAGGTCCTTGAATTGCACGCCGCGGGAAAGCAGCTTGTGGGTGCCGATGGCGATGTCCTTGCGGCTTTGCACCAGGCCCTCGAGTGCGGCGCCAGTTTCCTTTGCCGAACGAAAGCGCGACAGCTCGACAATCGTCACCGGCCAATCGGCAAAGCGGTCGGAAAAGGTCTGGAAGTGCTGTTCGGCGAGCAGCGTGGTGGGCACCAGAACGGCCACCTGTTTGCCGTCTGCGACGGCGACGAATGCGGCGCGCAGCGCGACTTCGGTTTTGCCGAAGCCCACATCGCCGCACACCAGACGGTCCATGGGCTTGCCGTTCTGCATGTCGCCGATAACGGCCTGAATGGCCGCCGCCTGATCAGGTGTTTCCTCGAACGGAAAGCCTGCCCGGAACGCCTCGTAGTCGTGGGTCTTGAGCTGGAAGGCATAGCCTTGGCGCGCGGCGCGCTGGGCGTAGAGGTTCAGCAGTTCCGCCGCCGTATCGCGCACCTGCGCGGCGGCGCGCCGCCGGGCTTTCTCCCACTGGCCGCTGCCGAGTTTGTGCAGCGGCGCAGCTTCGGGCGCCGCGCCGCTGTAACGGCTGATCACCGCAAGCTGCGATACCGGCACGTAGAGCTTGTCGCCGCCGTCGTACTCGAGCATCAGGAACTCGGTCTCGCCGTCGCCCAGGTCCATGTTGGCGAGCCCGAGGTAGCGTCCGATGCCGTGTTGGGCGTGTACCACGGGATCGCCGACCTTGACTTCCGACAGATCACGCAGCATGCCCTCGGTGGCGACGCGGCGCTCCCGCGAAACCCGTGTGCGAACCTGAGACGGGTAGAGCTCGTTTTCGGTGATCAGCGCGACGGCGTCACCGGCATCGATGAAGCCGGCATGCAGCGGGCCTACGGTCAGCATCAACCGCTCCGTGGCATCCTTGAAGTCCTTCCAGCCGTCGCAGACTTTCGGCCGCACCCGGTACTCATTGAGCAGCCCGAGCAGCGTCTCCCGCCGTCCCATGCTTTCGGCGATCAGCAGGACACGGCCGCCGTAGTCGCTGTGAAACGCGGACAAGCCGGCGAGCGGATTGTCGGCGCGGCGGTCCACCGCCACCGGCGGCAGCGGCTCGGTCGGGAACGGGGCCCTGAAACTGCCGTCATTCCCAGCCGCATCGATCTCGATCAGCGCAAACGGCTTGAGGCTGCCGAAATACTCGTCCTCGCGTAGAAACAACTCGGCTGGCGGCAGCAGGGGGCGATCGGGGTCGCCGCGCAGCAGGTTGTACCGCGACTGCGTGTCCTGCCAGAACTGGCGTATCGCCTTTGCGACGTTCTGATGCAGGCACACCAGCGTTCCGGCGGGAAGGTAATCAGCGAGCGTCGCAGTGGACTCGAAGAACAGCGGCAGGTAGTACTCCATTCCGGCGGGGATGAAGCCCTGGCTCATGTCCTTGTACAGGCGGCTCTTGGAAGGATCGCCTTCGAATTTTTCCCGGAAACGCTGGCGAAAAGTGGTGCGGGCCTTGTCGTCGGTGGGAAACTCGCGCGCCGGCAGCAGTCGCACCTCCTTGACCTTATAGATGCTGCGCTGAGTATCCACGTCGAAGGAGCGGATGCTTTCGATCTCGTCGTCGAGCAGGTCGATGCGGTAGGGCAGCGCGCTGCCCATTGGGAACAGATCGATGACGCCGCCGCGAAAGCTGAACTCTCCGGGAGAGACCACCTGGGTGACGTGCGAGTAGCCGGCCAGCGTCAACTGCTTGCGCAGCGAGCTCGCATCGAGTTTTTCGCCCTGCTTGAGGAAAAACGTGTAGGCCGCGAGAAAGGACGCCGGTGGCAGGCGGTACAGGGCGGTGGTGATCGGCACCACGGTGACGTCGAAGGCATCGTGGGTGATCTGATAGAGAGTGGCCAGGCGCTCGGAAATCAGGTCCTGGTGCGGCGAGAAACTGTCGTAGGGCAGCGTTTCCCAATCCGGCAGCAGGAATACACGCAACGTCGGGTCAAAAAAGGCGATCTCCTCGCGCAGCCGCTCTGCATCCTGCGCGGTCTCGGCAATGATTGCCAGCGGACGCGCGCTGCGTGCCAGTTCGGCGAGCGCCAGCGCGTCTGCGGATCCGTGCAGCGGGGGAAAGGTGGCACGCGACCCCGGGGTCGGGGTCAGCGGAGGCAGAAGCATCGTTGCGGCCTGAAGAGTAGCCGCGATTATAGAGGATCGCGGCGGCCCATCGGGCCGCCGCTGTTCGCCTTGCCGTTGCGTTTCCTTACTTCTCTATCCAAACCTTCACCGCAAAGGCGCAAAGACGCACTAAACCTTCACCGCAAAGACGCAAAGGCGCAAAGGAAACGCAGAGAAAACCAAACGGAGCGTGTCAAAAAGCGGGGCGGGTTCCGATTTGCCCCACCCAGTCAATATATCGCGGTGGCACGACTATCCACCTCTTTGCTTTTTAACCTCAAGTACTTTTGCTTTCCTTTGCGTTTCCTTTGCGCCTTTGCGTC
>JAXIOX010000055.1:0-2473 GCA_045403275.1 Burkholderiales bacterium
TATGAACGCGCAGCTCATCAAGATGGAGGCGCTGACCAACGGCTACGTGGAAGGCATCGCGCTCGACGAACGCGGGCACGTCAGCGAAGGCAGCGGCGAGAATATTTTCGTCGTTCGCGAGGGCCAGCTCTACACGCCGCCCCTCACCAGCTCGGTGTTGCCGGGCATCACACGCGACACGGTGATGACGCTGGCGCGCGACTTCGACATCACGGTGCGCGAAGAGCCCGTCCCGCGCGAGATGCTCTACATCGCCGATGAAGTTTTCTTCACCGGCACCGCCGCCGAGATTACTCCCGTGCGCTCGATCGACCGTATCCCGGTCGGCCGTGGCCTGCCCGGGCCGGTTACGCGCAAGCTCCAGGACGAATTCTTCGGCATCATCAAGGGCACCCGTCCCGCCCGCTACGGCTGGCTCACGCCGGTCAACCAGCCCGTGACCACCGCCCGCTGAGACCTTCAACCTTGTGGTCGCCGTGGTCACCCTGAGCTTGCCTGCCGCAGGCAGGTTGCCGAAGGGTCGCCGTCCCCCCCCCGCGCTGACAAACTCGCGGCCACGCTTTCGTTTGGTTGACAGTGGCGGAGGGGGTGTGTTAGCGTGCGCGAATTGAGAGGCCTGCAGGCCGGGTGAGCGATGAATATTGACGATCTGTTGCGCATGGCGGTGGAGCGCAAAGCCTCCGACCTCCACCTCAAAGTCGGCAACCACCCCTACCTCCGTATTGACGGTACGCTGGGCGCTATCAGCGACCAGCCGCGCGTCTCGCCGGAAGACATGCTGTCGATGGCCTTCAGCATGATGACCAACCGGCAGAAGCAGAAGTTCAAGGAAACCGCCGAGCTCGACATGGCCTACGGCGTGGCCGGCCTGGGGCGCTTCCGCGTCAACATTTTCCAGCAGCGCGGCAACGTGGGCATGGTGCTGCGCGTCATCCCGACTAAGATTCAGACCATCGAAGAGCTCCACCTGCCCAAGGTGCTGGAGCGCATCTGCGAGGAGCAGCGCGGCCTGGTTCTGGTGACGGGGACGACGGGCAGCGGCAAGTCCACCACGCTGGCGGCGATGATCGACCGCATCAACTCCAGCCGCGCCGACCACATCATCACCATTGAAGACCCCATCGAATTCCTGCACCGCGACAAGAAAGGCTTCGTCAACCAGCGCGAGATTGAGGTCGACACCGCGAGCTTCCCGGTGGCGCTGCGCGCCGCCCTGCGCCAAGACCCGGACGTGATTCTGGTCGGCGAAATGCGCGACCTGGAAACCATCCAGACCGCGTTGCTGGCTGCGGAAACCGGGCACATGGTTTTCTCCACCCTGCACACCCTGGACGCGACCGAGACCATCCAGCGCATCATCGCGGTGTTCCCACCGCCGGAGCAGAAGCAGATCCGACTGCTGCTGGCCTCGACTCTGAAGGCGGTCATCTCGCAACGGCTGGTGCGGCGCTCGGACGGCAAGGGGCGCGTGCCGGCGGTCGAAGTCCTTATCGCCACCGCCTATGTGCGCGACTGCATCATCAACCCGGAAAAGACGCGCATGATCCACGACGCCATCGCCACCGGGACGTCGCAGTACGGGATGCAGACGTTCGACCAGTCGATCTACGACCTCTACACCAACGGCCTCGTCACTTACGAGGAAGCCCTGCTGCGGGCAACCAACATCGACGAGTTCAAGCTGCGCGTCCAGGGCATCCGTACCACCGGCGACGCCGCCCGCGAAGATATGGAGCGGGCGATGCGCGAGAACCGCTGAAAAAACCGCGTCCCCGCCTCAGCCCGCAATCCCTCGAAGAGTACGCGTTCCGCGCCCTGGCGCGCCGGGCGCATTCCACGGCGGAGCTCCGTTGGAAGCTGAGGAGGCGGGCGCAGTCGGCGGCCGACGCCGAGCGGCTGTTGGTCTCATTGGCCGAGCGAGGCTGGCTCGACGACCAGAAGTTCGCGCACAGCTATGCCCGCTCCCGCGCCGCGCGGCGCTACGGCCGCTACCGCATCACGCGCGAAATGCGCCGCCGCGGCCTGACCGCTGAGCTCATCGAAGAGGCCCTGGCCGAGATCTTTCCGAGCGAGAAGGAGGAGCTGGCGCTGGTTCGCAAGCGCCTGGAGCGGCGCCTGCGCGGCAAGGCGCGGCCGTATTCCGACAAGCTGCTGCGCTCCATCTACGCCAGTCTGTTGCGGGCCGGTTTTGCCTCTGCGATAATACGAGACGAGTTGTTCAAGCGAGCGCGGCGAAACATTTCAGAGGACGACAGCCTCCCGAACATTCGGGACGAGGACGAACAGGCGTGAAGGCCAACGACATCCGCCGCAGTTTTCTTGACTTTTTCGCCGCGCGCGGGCGGCACTTTGCTCGCCGCCTTCCTAACGTCGGCAGTCGCCGTGGCCGACTTCAGCGGCGATGCGACACCCCCGGCGCTGGCAGGCGGGAGCGAGCCGGTTGCACGTCTTACATCACCAGGTTTCGCGGCAG
>JAXIOX010000236.1:0-10774 GCA_045403275.1 Burkholderiales bacterium
CCGTCGCGCGCCAACTTACCGTGCACCACCGAAGTGTATTCGCGGGTAACGGAGCGAGCCTGTAACTGCCGCACCAAATCGGCCTGTGCCGGAAATGTTTTTGCCACCACAAGCAGACCGCTGGTGTCCTTGTCGAGTCGCTGTACGATGCCAGCTCGCGGCACGCCGGAGAGTTGCGGCGCGTGGCGGAGCAGGGCGTTCAACAGCGTGCCGCTCCAGTTGCCGCTGCCGGGATGCACGACCAAACCGGCGGGCTTGTCGATGACCATGATCTGGTCGTCTTCGAACACCACATGCAGCGGGATGTCCTCGGGGCGGTGCAACGCGTCGCCGGGGGCGGGCTGTGGCGAAACGACGATGGTTTCTCCGCCCCACACCTTGGCCTTGCCGGAGGCGGGCGCGCCGTTCACGGTCACGTGCCCGCTGCGAATCCATGCCTGAAGTCGGTTGCGCGAGTACTCGGGCAGCAGTCGAACCAGCGCCTGATCGAGGCGCATGCCTGCGCATTGCGCGGGAACGGCGAGGCAATGACGCCGGTCAGACGAGGGGTTTTCTATATAATTCGGAAAATTTGTTGCGGATTCCGTCATGAAACGTAGTGTAGCGATTCTTGCCTTGTTGCTGGCCGCGGGATGCGCGCTGGACCCGGTCGACGAAACCAAGAACTGGACCCCGGAGCGGATATACAGCGCCGCGCGGGAGGAACTCGACGGCAAGAATTACCAGAAGGCGATCGGCTATTACGAGAAGCTGGAATCCCGCTATCCGTACGGCCGTTACGCCCAGATGGCGCAGATCGACAGCGCCTACGCCTACTGGAAGGACGGCGAAGGTGCCCAGGCGCTGGCGGCCTGCGATCGTTTTATCAAGTTGCATCCCGATCATCCCAACGTGGATTACGCCTACTATCTGAAGGGGCGGATCAACTTCAACGAAGACCTGGGACTGATGGGTTATCTCGCCGAGAAAGACATGACCGAGCGCGACCCGAAAGCGGCGAGGGAGGCGTTCGACGCGTTTCGCGAACTGGTATCGCGCTTTCCGCACAGCCGGTACGCGCCCGATGCGCGCGCGCGCATGAATTATCTGGTGAATGCACTGGCCTCAGCCGAGGTGAACGTGGCCGAGTATTACCTGCGGCGCGGCGCCTATGTCGCTGCGGTGAACCGTGCACAGTTCGTACTGATCAATTACCCCGAGGCACCGGCGATCGAACGCGCCCTCAAGGTGCTGGTCAAGGCCTACGACGAGATGGGGCTAGCCGATCTGCGCGACGACGCCAAGCGACCGCTGGACACGAATTTTCCCCAGTCCAGCGTCAATCACCGTCAGAGCAAAGCGTGGTGGAAGCTTTGGTGATGTGACGGGGCGCGTGGGCTTTCGGCTGAGGCCGAGGTTCATGGTCACGCCGGAGCGCCCAGCACCGGCGACTATCGCGCGAAACGCTTGACCACGTCCATCAACTCGGCGACTGCTTTCGTGCCTTTGCCGGAACGAATAGCGTCCTTCAGGCATCCGTGCGAGTGGCCTTCGAGCAATTGCAATGCTAGCGCATCCATCGCCGAGCGCACCGCGGCAATCTGGGTAAGGATGTCGGGGCAGTAACGGTCCTCTTCGAGCATTCTGGCAATGCCCCTCACCTGGCCTTCGATGCGGTTCAGGCGCTTCGTCAGTTCCGCCTTGTTGGCGCGCTCGATGGTTTGCTCGTGCTTCGCCTTGTCAGGCGACCTGGTAGCCGGCATCGGTGACCGCCTCCCTCATCCTGTTCACATCGGCTTTCGCGGGATCATAGGTCACGGTGGCCTGGGCCTTTTCCAGCGACACCTCGGCGCTGGTTACGCCCTGGATTCTCTCCGGCACGTTCTTGACGCTGTGCACGCAGCCGCCGCAGGTCATGCCGTCGATCGCAAGCTCGACGGTGCGTGCAGGGGCGGGGATGTTCGGCGAGGCCATGGCATGAATACTCTAGTACCCTCAGGGGGTACCGGTCAAGTACCGGGGTGGGGTACCCTGCATACCCCCTCCCGCCTCACCCCAACGCGCGGACACGTTACCGACAAGGTCGGCCGATTGCGGGGCGGCTGTGACACGTTAGCCGTAGGCCCGCTTGCGGGAGCAGCCGCATAACGCCCCGCTCAACACTGCGCAACACAGCCTTGTGCGCCCCTACCCGCAAACTGGGCTACGCCTAACGAGTCCGGGGCGCGCGTTATTGTTTCGCCTCCCGCCCCTCTTGCTCCGCAACTGCCGTGTCGGCGAAACCTCTCCCCCGCAAGCGGGCGGAGAGGGTGAGTGAACAGCAACGCGTTACCGGTATTGATTTTTGAGGTTTCGATCTCGCATCTTTGAATGCCGTACCAGCGCATCAATCTTATCGGGCGTCACTGGTTCGTCTTGAGGGATCTGGTTCCCTCTCCGCCATAAGGGGGAGAGGGCGCCGCCGACGCGACATTGGTGGAGCCATCCGGGGCGGGAGGCGGCGCCTGGACGCGCTACCCGCGGGCGGGCGACGTCGTCGCTAACGTGTCCGCGCGTCAGGGAGAGGTGAGTTCCGGCCTGTTGCGGAACTGTTCCAGCGCTTCGGGATTGGCGAGCGCCTCCAGGTTTTTGACCGGGTTGCCGTGCACCACGTTGCGCACGGCGAGTTCGACGATCTTGCCGCTCTTGGTGCGCGGAATATCGCCCACCTGGACGATCTTTGCCGGTATGTGGCGGGGAGTGGTGTTGACGCGAATCTGGTCCCGAATCTTCTTCACCAGCATGTCGTCGAGCGCCAGTCCGTCGCGCAGGCGCACGAACAGCACCACGCGGACGTCGTTGTCCCAGTTCTGGCCGATCACCAGGCTTTCCACCACTTCATCAAGTTGCTCGACCTGGCGATAGATCTCGGCGGTGCCGATGCGTACGCCGCCGGGATTGAGGGTGGCATCCGAGCGTCCGTAGATGATGGCTGTACCGCGCGGGGTCAGTTCCATGTAGTCGCCATGGCACCAGGTATCCGGGAAACGCTCGAAGTACCCGGTGCGGTACTTGTCGCCGTCGGGATCGTTCCAGAAATGGATGGGCATCGAAGGGAAGGGCGCGGTGCACACCAGTTCGCCCTTCGCACCGGTGACCGCGTTGCCGTCGTCATCGAAGACTTGCACGTTCATCCCGAAGCCGCGGCACTGGATTTCACCCCGGTACACCGGAGCGGTCGGGTCGCCCAGAACGAAACAGGAGGCGATGTCGGTGCCTCCGGAAATCGAGGATAACAGGACGTCTTTCTTGATTGCGCGATAGACGTAGTCGAATCCCTCGGGCACCAGCGGCGAGCCGGTCGAGGTGATGGTCTCGACCGAGTCCAGCCGGTGGGTATCGATTGGCCGGGCGCCGGCCTTGTTGAGCGCGTCTATGTATTTGGCGGATGTGCCGAATACGGTCATGCGCTCTGCGTCGGCGAAGTCGAACAACACGCTTGGTCCGGGATGGAACGGCGAGCCGTCGTACAGTAGCAGCGTTACGCCGGTGGCGAGGCCGGAAGCAAGCCAGTTCCACATCATCCAGCCGCAGGTGGTGAAGTAGAACAGTCGGTCGCCGCGTTTCAGATCGGTGTGCAACTGATGTTCCTTGAGGTGCTGCAGGAGCGTGCCGCCGGCGCCGTGAACGATGCATTTGGGCACGCCGGTGGTGCCGGAGGAGTAGAGAATATAGAGCGGGTGATTGAACGGCAGGCGCCGGAAGGCGATTTCGCGGCCGCGATATGGTCCGACGAAGTCGGCGAGATGCCCCGCGTTCCTGATGCCGGATAGGTCGGGTTTCTCCCGGGTGTAGGAAACGATTACCGTGCGCGCCAGCGTCGGCAGATTCTTTGCGATCTCGGCAATGCGCGGCAGGGTATCGTGAGTCTTGCCGTTGTAGTGATACCCTTCCACCGCGAACAGCACCTTGGGCCCGATCTGTCCGAAACGGTCGAGGACACCCTGGGCGCCGAAGTCCGGCGAACACGACGACCAGATTGCACCGAGGCTGGTGGCGGCAAGCATGAAGATGACGGTCTCGAGCATGTTCGGCATGAAAGCCGCCACCCGGTCGCCTTCCTTCACGCCTGCAGCTGACAAGGCCTGCGCGGTGCGGGAAACCGCGTCGTACACCTCAGCGTAACTCATGCGACGGCGCACCTTGTCCTCGCCCCAGAACACCATCGCCGTGTCGTTGTCGCGCCGCCGCAGCAGGTTTTCGGCAAAGTTCAATCGCGCATCCGGAAACCACTTCGCTCCCGGCATCTTGCCGCCATCGACCAGAACCCGTTCGCCGCGAGTCTCTGCCATCACGCCGCAGAAATCCCAGATTGCGGTCCAGAATCGCTCCGGTTCGTGCACCGACCAGTCGTAGAGTTGCTGCGAGTCCCTGACCCCGGCATTCCAACGCTGGTTGACCAGGTGGATGAAGCGCGTGATATTGGACCTGGCGATTCGCTCCCGCGACGGCCGCCAGAGTACCGTAGGAGCGCTTTGGGTCGTGGCCATGGAAATCAAACCTGTTCACCGCAAAGACGCACTGAAAAACAACTTTCACCGCAAAGACGCAAAGAACGCAAAGGAAACCGGGACAAAAGGAAAAAAACGTTCATGTCGTTTGAAAACTGGATCGTCGATACTCGCGATAAAAGCCGCTTCCGTACATTGGGGTCTTTTGCCGGCTATGTTCTTCTGTTTTTCAGCTTTTCTTTGCGTTCTTTGCGTCTTTGCGGTGACAAGGTTTTGGTGACAATTTTGCGGTGAAATCTTTTCTATTCGGGGCGCATTTGCGGGAACAGGATCACGTCCCGGATTGAAGGGCTGTCGGTGAACAGCATCACCAGGCGATCGATGCCGATACCTTCGCCCGCAGCGGGCGGCAGGCCATACTCGAGCGCGCGCACATAATCGGCGTCGTAGTACATCGCTTCCTCGTCGCCGGCCTCCTTGGCCCTGGCCTGCTCCGAGAGCCGCTGTGCCTGATCTTCCGGGTCGTTCAGTTCCGAGAATCCGTTCGCCATCTCGCGTCCGGTGATGTACAGCTCGAAGCGGTCGGTAACCGCCGGATTGGCGTCGTTGCGGCGGGCCAGGGGCGAGACGTCGGTGGGATAGGCGACGATGAAGGTCGGCTGGATTAACTTGTCCTCCGTGGTCTGCTCGAACAGCTTGAGTTGCAGCAATCCCAGGCCGTCGTCAGGGAAGACCTCGATTTTGAAAGCATCGAGCGCCGCGCGCAGGTAAGCCGGTCTTACAAGGTCCGCCAACGCGTATTTCGGGTTGCACTTGGCGATAGCCTCGGCCAGGGTCAGCCGATCGAAGCGTTTGCCCAGGACTATGGTCTCGCCCTGATAGCTGAGCGTGGTGGTGCCGAGAACTTCCTGCGCGACCTGCTGCAGCAGTTCCTCGGTGAGATCCATCAGATAGTTGTAGTCCTGGTAGGCCTCGTAGAACTCCAGCATGGTGAACTCGGGGTTATGGCGGGTCGAGATCCCTTCATTGCGGAAATTGCGGTTGATCTCGAAGACCTTCTCGATCCCGCCCACCACCAGCCGCTTGAGGTAAAGCTCGGGCGCGACGCGCAGATAGAGGTCCCTGTCGAGCGCGTTGTGATGCGTTACGAACGGCCGTGCCGCGGCACCGCCGGGGATAGGCTGCATCATCGGCGTTTCGACTTCGAGATAACCGCGCGCGACGAAGAATTCGCGCATGGCCTGGATCATCCGGGAACGCGTCTTGAATACGCGCCGCGTTTCGGGATTGGTGATTAGATCAAGATAGCGCTGGCGGTATTTGGCTTCCTGGTCGGCCAGGCCGTGAAACTTCTCCGGCAGCGGTCGCAGCGATTTGGCGAGCAGGCGCACGTTGGTGGCCTTGACGGTGAGTTCGCCGGTCTTGGTCTTGAACAGCGTTCCGGTCGCGCCGACGATGTCACCGAGATCCCAGTGCTTGAATGCGGCGTGCACCGCTTCGCCGGTGACGTCGTTGGTGACGTAGATCTGGATGCGCCCCGACATGTCCTCGATGGTGGCGAAGCTCGCCTTGCCCATGACGCGCTTGAGCATCATCCGCCCGGCAACCGTGCCTTCGACTTTCAGCGGCTCCAGCTCCTCGTTCGATCTGGCTCCGTAGTCGCGATGCAGGTCGGCGGCAATGTGGTGGCGGCGAAAGTCGTTGGGAAAGGCATTGCCTTGCGCACGAAGTTCGCGCAGCTTGGCACGCCGCTCCTCGACTATCTGGTTGGTGTCCTGATGCTTGTTCGTTTCGTTGTCGGTCATTTTTTGCCTTGGAGGCAAAGGCGTTTCAGACAATCCAGATCAAGTCTTCGTGGTAAGCCATTGAATTTAGGCTATGTGGGTACTTTGATCGAAAGTTGCCCTAGACGCCTTGTTTCAGGCTGGCCTCGATGAACGGATCGAGGGCGCCGTCGAGCACCGCCTGCGTGTTGCCGATCTCGACGTTGGTACGCAGGTCCTTGATGCGCGACTGGTCGAGCACGTAAGAACGGATCTGGTGTCCCCAGGCGATATCGGTCTTGGCGTCTTCCATCAGCTGCTTTTCCTCGTTACGCTTGCGCAGTTCGAGTTCGTACAGGCGCGCTTTCAGCATCGCCATCGCCTCGGCGCGGTTGCGGTGCTGCGAGCGGTCGTTCTGGCACTGCACGACGATGCCGGTTGGCACATGGGTGATGCGGATTGCCGAGTCGGTCTTGTTGATGTGCTGGCCGCCGGCGCCGCTGGCGCGAAAAGTGTCGACGCGCAGGTCCGCGGGGTTAATTGCGACCTCGATAGTGTCGTCCACCTCCGGATAGACGAAAACGCTGGCGAACGAGGTATGGCGGCGCGCATTGGAATCGAACGGGGACTTGCGCACCAGGCGGTGTACGCCGGTTTCGGTGCGCAGCGTGCCATAGGCGTAGTCGCCGTTGACCTTGAGCGTGGCGCTCTTTATCCCGGCTACCTCACCTGATGACTCCTCCAGCACCTCGACCTTGAAGCCGCGGCGCTCGCAGAACTTGAGGTACATGCGTTCCAGCATCGATGCCCAGTCCTGGGCCTCGGTGCCGCCCGATCCGGACTGAACGTCCAGGAAGCAGTTGTTCGGATCCATGGGGTTGGAGAACATGCGGCGGAACTCCATGTCCGCCACGATCTTCTCCATGCCGGCGACGTCGTCGGAAACGGCGTTCAGGGTGGCGTCGTCGCTTTCCGACCGCGCCATCTGGAACAGTTCGCGCGCATCCTTCAGCCCCTGATCGAGCTTCTCCAACGTGGTGACCACCGATTCCAGGTTTTTGCGCTCGCGCCCGAGGTCCTGGGCGCGCTTGGCGTCGTTCCAGAAGGCGGGGTCTTCGGTCAGCTTGACGACTTCGATCAGGCGATTGCGTTTGCCATCGAAGTCAAAGATACCTCCGTAGTTCCTTGGCCCGGGTATCGAGATCCTCGAGTTGATTTTCGATGGCGTTGAGTCGTTCTGCGTCCATTTGGAATTCCGATCCGGGGGTTGAAACCAAGGCAAATCAAGGGTCATTCTAACCGATGTCGCGCACCGGACAGCCCGTCACGTGAGCAACAAGGCCACCACCAGACCAACCGCGACTGCGGCCATCGACCCGGCGCAACGCGCAAACAGTGGCCGGCCGCCGACAATCAGCACCATGACGAGCTTGAAAACGATGTTTGCACCGATCGCCAGCACCACGGCGATCGCCACCTCGCGAGCCTCGATCGTGCCGATGCTGTAAAGCCGAAGGCTCGACAGGGCGATTGTGTCCACGTCGGTGAGCCCGGCAACCAGTGCCACCGCATAGAGTCCGGTGGCTCCGGCGAGGCCCGACAGCCAGGCGGCAAGCAGCAGCACCATTGCGTAGATCGCGCCGAAGCTCAGCGCGGTTCGCAGCTCGGCAGGATTCCTGATGTCCGGGATCGGCGCCGTGTCGTCCCTCCCCTGACGTGCATGCAGATAGGCAAGGCTAGCCAACCCGAGCAGCAGGCCGCCGCCAAGGATCGGCAGCAAGGTGCCCAGCAGCCCCGGCGCGATGAAAGCGGTGAGTACCGCCAGCCGCACCAGCAGCACCAGGTTAGCCAGCACGATAACCAACACGGCCATGCCGCGGAGCGTCTCCTGGGCCCGGGCATGGCGGGCGTATATCAGCGTAGTGGCGGTGCTGGAGACCAGCCCGCCGAGCATTCCGAGCAAGGGCGCGCCGTAACGCAGGCCGATCAGGCGCACGGCGACATAACCGGCGAGGCTGACTCCGGAAATCAGCACCACCATGGTCCAGATCTGGTAGGGGTTGAGCGCACCATGCGGGCCGAAATCCTGATCCGGCAGGATCGGCAGCACGATGAACATCAGCACCGCGAACTGCAGGATCGAAATCAGATCGCGGCGTTCAAGCCTCGCGGTGATGCCGTGCAATTCGGCCTTGAAGTACAGCAGACTGGTGACGACGATCGCCAGCATCACCGCCAGCGTCTGGTACTCGAACCACGTCATGACCGCCAGCCCGTAGCACAGCAGCAAGGCCACGACCGTGGTGGTGCCGGGGTCGTGCTGTTCCGGGTCGCGGGCATTGGCGGTGACGATCATTGCGGCGACGATTACCAGCCCGATGATCAGAATCGCCGGCGAGTCGGTCTCGTCGCTGAGAAGCGCGGCCACCGCCGCGAACAACGCGGTAAGGGCGAAGGTGCGCAACCCGGCTTTGGTACCCGGGTGGCGTTCGCGTTCCAGCCCGATCAGCAGGCCGATGGCGAGACTGGTCGCAAAGGCGGGCAAGCGTTCCAGTTCCGTGCCCTGCAGCCAGTAAAAGTCCACGCCCGTCTCCTTAGTTGTGGTCCGGCTGGCAGTGATCCAGCACCAGTTGCACCGAGCGCATGCCGTTGAACTCGTTGACCTGCACACGGTAAACCGCGGACACGCGCGAGGGAAGGGGTGCGTCGCGGCCGAATACGATTGCGTTGAACGCGGGTTCGGCCGGTTTGCGGCGCAGACGCAACTTCAGGTGCCGGCCACCGACGATTTTCTGTTCCGTCACCTCGAAATCGTCGAAGAACGACGGGGGTGCAAAGCCCTGGCCCCAGACCTGCGCGGCGAGCAACTCCGCAAACGGCAGGGTGACGTCCTCCGGTTCCAGCCCGCCATCGGTTTCGATCACGCGCTCGAGGTCGGCAGGCGTCAGCAGTTCGCGTACGGTCAGTTCGAACGCATTCTCGAATGCGGCCATGTCCGCGCTGCGCACCGTAAGCCCTGCCGCGGCGGCGTGGCCGCCGAAGCCCAGGATCAGGCCGGGATGGCGTTTTGACACCAGATCGAGCGCATCGCGCAGATGCAGGCCCGGAATCGAGCGGCCCGAACCTTTCGCCTTGCCGTCGCCGCCGGGCGCGAACGCGATCACCGGCCGATTGAAGCGTTCACGCAGGCGCGCGGCCAGGATCCCGACCACGCCCTGATGCCAGCTCTCGTCGTACAGGCTCAGGCTGTAGGAGTCCGCGGGTGCGATGCGCTCCATCAGCGCCAGCGCGGTTTCCTGCATCCCGGCTTCGATGTCGCGGCGCTCACGGTTGAGCGCATCGAGTTGTGCCGCCAGTTCGGCGGCGCGGCCGCTATCGCGCGCCAGCAGGCACTCGATGCCCACGCTCATGTCGGTGAGTCTGCCGGCGGCGTTAAGCCGCGGTCCGAGCACGAAACCGAGATCGTAAGCCGAGACGCGCGCCGGATCACGGCCGGCCACCCGCAACAAAGCGGCGATGCCGCGGCGGGCGCGACCGGCGCGGATGCGCTTCAGGCCCTGATCCACCAGGATGCGGTTGTTGTCGTCCAGCCGCACGACGTCGGCGACGGTGCCGAGCGCAACCAGGTCCAGCAGGTCCGCGTGGTTCGGTTCATCGCGGCCGTCAACCCCGCCGCGTGCGCGCAATTCGGCGCGCAGCGCCAGCAGTACGTAAAACATCACGCCCACCCCTGCCAGGTTCCTGCTGGGGAAATCGCAGCCCGGTTGGTTCGGATTGACGATACACGCCGCGGCGGGCAGTTGCGCAGCGGGCAGATGGTGATCGGTGATGAGCACCCGAATGCCGAGCTTGCGCGCAGCCTCGACGCCATCGATGCTGGCGATGCCATTGTCGACAGTGATCAGGAAGTCGGGCCGGCGCGCGGCTGCCAGGGCAACGATTTCCGGCGTGAGGCCATAGCCGTACTCGAAGCGATTGGGCACCAGGTATTCCACCTGCGCGCCGAGGCTTTGCAGAGCGATCATCCCCAGCGCACACGCGGTAGCGCCGTCGGCGTCGTAATCGGCGACGATCAACAGGCGCTGCCCGGCGGCGATCGCATCGGCAAGCAATTGCGCCATTGCGACGCAATTTTTCAGGCGGTCGACCGGAGCCAGCCCATTGAAAGAGGTGTCGAGCTGCTGTCGAGCGCTCACGCCCCGAGCGGCATAAACGCGCGCCAGTACCGGGTGTACGCCGGCGGCGAGCAATGTCTCGAACGCTGTTTGTGGCACGCTGCGGGTGACGATGCGCGGAGTGCTCATGCAAGCCGTGACGAGTGGCGCTGGTGCAGAATATTGCGGGCATGGTGAGTCAGCGGCCGAGGCCTCTTCCATATTTGCCAGAGGGCGGCGCGCATGACCGACCACTCGTGTCTGCGGCTATCGGCGACGGTCGCGATCACAGCCTTGCCGATACGACCCGATCGCAACCAATCAAAAATCTGTGAGAACCACCGCGTTTCCAGTGTTTCGAGCGCCTCTCGCCAGCCGGCAACGCTGC
>JAXIOX010000267.1:0-8429 GCA_045403275.1 Burkholderiales bacterium
CTCCTCGACCGACACGACGGCAACCTCGACCAGGTTTATTTCAGCTCCGCTGTAGGCCGCATAGGTAATCATCAAACCGAGGCCGACACCGATCGAGAAGAATCCGAGACCGATTGCTTCAAGCGCTGCGCGTGCGGTGAAGTGCTGTGGATCGGGAAGAAAGAGAAAGCGCAGCGTGGCAGCTAAGTCGCCTTCGATGATCGCATATGCCGCAAGCCCGACCATCAACGCCGCAAGGACTGGCATCAGCACTTTCGAGGCCGTTTCAATACCATGACGCACGCCTCTGGCGACAACGGCGGCTGCAATCGCCATGAAAACGGCCTGACAAATGAGCAGCCTCGATGGCGAGCCGAGGAAAGTGTCGAACCGCGCCCGCACCGCTTGAGGGTCCGCGCCGGCAAGTCCTCTCAAAGCGGTCTCGGCGGCATAGCCGAGAGTCCATCCTCCGATGACGCTGTAGAAACTGAGGATCAGAAAACCAGTACTGACTCCGAGTACGCCGATGCAGGTCCACCAGCGACTTGCGGAATAAGCGGCGGCGACCACCGCTATGCTGGTTGCCGGGTCCCCACGCCCGCGACGTCCGATGGCGAACTCGGCGAGCATCAACGGCACGACAATCAAGACGAGGCCAGCGACATAAAACAACACAAATGCGCCACCGCCGTTCGAGCCTACCTCGTATGGAAACTTCCAGATGCTACCTATCCCGACAGCAGAACCGACTGTGGCCAGAATGAACCCGATGCGCCCCGTCCACATGTCGCGCCTGTCACTCATTCAAACTCTCCGCCAGGATCAATTGCCTTTACCGATTTTCCGGAGCCAGTAGTCCAATTTTGGAAGAAAACTCTTTGTGATGGGCTGTATCGACAGGTCGGTGTTTTTCTTGAAGCGGGGTATTCCCCAAGGAAATTGCCACCCTTTCAGTTTCTATTCGGTCTTACCGGTCGCGGCGAAAAGCCACCCCTGCAATTTGTGCAAACATCATGAAGTGCGCTTTCAACGCATCCGGCGCAAAAAAATGCGTTCCAACGTGCTGATCATTGCCCCTGTGGATTCGGGCGGCAATGGCTTGCTGCAATTCTCATATGTTGGTCGTAGCTCTGGCATTTTTTCTCCAAGATACAGGGACGCCCGGCGATAGGGAGACCGTGTAGGATCGGGTAGAGCTCATTACAGCCTGTCAATCCACTGCCAGCCCGGCAGCTTTGAGCCGTCCCCTGAGACGCCCCACTTCCTCGATCAAATCCACAACCAGGGCAGCGAGTTCCTGGTTGGCGTCGAAATCCCGTTCCAGCGCCGCGAGCCGGCGCGCGCGCACCAGGTCGGCACTGACGAAGCGCCATTCGACAGATTCAAGCGAAACGCCGCCCAGGAGGCCGGCCTCTACGCGTTCCACGATCCACTGGGGCTCGACTGCGCAGGCCCGGGCAAGGTCTTCCAGGCTCAGCGCGACTTCGTCCAGCACAACGCCGGTCAGGATGTCATCTTGCGCCATGGCTCACACCCCCAGTTTCTGACGCGGATTGAACGCAAGCTCCCGCGCCATAGTTTGGTAAATTTGCCGCGCCTTGTCCGTGTCGGCGGGCGGCAGCACCACTTCCAGCACCAGATACAGATCCCCGGGCGGATTCCCGGGAATGCCGCGCCCTTTCAGGCGCAGCTTGCGGCCCGCATGAGAGCCGGCGGGCACTTTCACCTGCACGTTGCCCGAAGGCGTGGGCACTTCAATACTTGTGCCAAGAGTGGCTTCCCAGGGGGCCACCGGGACGATTTCGTACACATCGCGCCCATCGACGCGATAGCGGGGGTCGGGGCTGAAATTCACTTCCAGAAATAGATCGCCCGCCGGACCACCGCCCATGCCGGAGCTGCCTTGTCCGGCGAGACGAATGTGCTGTCCCTCTTTCACGCCCTTGGGAACTTGCACATTGAGGGCGCGCTCCTCGGTCACGACGCGGCCAGTCGAGTCCAGCTTTGCCGCGCGCAGGGCGATCGTGCGTGTCGCGCCGTGATAGGCGTCCGAGAGATCGATCAGGATCCTGGCGTGGTGATCCCCGCCTCGCATCTGATGATCTCCAGCACCACGGCCGGCGCGGCCGAAGAGGCTGGCAAAGAAATCGCTGAAATCCGCAGCCTGCCTGCCGTGCGCACCGTCGCCGGAAAATTCGAATCCCGCGTCCCATCCGGGCGGCGGCTGAAAATCCTGTCCCGTCTGCCAGCGGCTGCCCAGTTGGTCGTAGGCCGCTCGCTTTTCAGGATCGGAAAGCACCGCGTAGGCCTCGTTGACTTCCTGCATGCGCTTTTCCGCATCCGGCTCCTTGCTTACATCCGGATGGTATTTGCGGGTCAGTTTGCGGTAGGCCTTCTTGATTTGATCCGCCGGTGCGGTCTTCTCGACACCGAGGATTTGGTAGTAATCCTTGAATTCCACTTGGCCGCTTCCAGAATTTTGTTGCGCTGTTGAACTCCGTCTTCGCTTTTTTAGCGGATCAAACTAGGATGGACTCCAACATTTCCAAGGCCAATGTCACTGTGGTGCCGCGGCGCCGGCAGAACTCACGCCGGATCCGGCGATGCCTTTCGTCGGAACGGTACGCATAGGTTGGAAGCGGCTGCCGGTGATCTCGAGGTTTTCGTCCTCAAATTGGGCGACGACCGCGAACGCGCTGCCGGTGCGGCGCAAACAATCCGTGCATTGGCACACCGACGCCCGCGCGGGCTTGCCCTTCGCACGGTAGCGAACCGAACCGCAGAGAAAGCCTTTTTCGTGGATCCGCGAATCCGTCGCACCTCCTCGCCCGGCAAAGCGGGTTCGCAAGTGCCGGCACTGAGCCTGCCGGTACGTGGGCAATTCACCACGCCGAAGATCAAAATCTCTGTGATTTCTGTGTACTCTGTGGCTAAGAAGGGTCTGCGCTGAGTACTTAGCAAATAACAGTACTCGGTGCTGAGTGCTGAGAAAACCATCGAAGCTTTCGCCTTTCCTTCGTGCCTTCGTGCCTTCGTGGTGAGATTTTCGGTTCTTTCTTACCGCTTACTCCTCACGCCTCACCCCTCACGCAACTTTCGCCACTCTTGCGGTAGCCGGTTCGCGCGCCAGCACGTCGCGGATCTGTGTGAGTTCCTCGACCTGCTTGCCGAACTGCAATTGCTGTTGCTGCAACTGGCGCACGCGCTCCTGCAGCGTGTTGATGTCCCCGGCGATCTTGCGCAGGTTTTCGACGCGATGCTCCAGCAGCTTCTGGTGCTCCTTGAGCTGCACCGATAGCGGCAGCAGCGCCGATCTGATCCACGAGTCCAGCTCCACTCGCAGCCCGCGCAACAGATCGCGCGCATGCGTAACCAGTCCGTTATAGAAACGCCGTACCAGGAAGTGCTTCTCGGTCATGACGTTGACCGGATCCTTGCAGAAGCGTTCGGTGCTCTGTTGCAGCGAGTGCATGCGCAGGATATGGCGTTCGAGGTTGAGCGCCGGCGGGGTTGTCTTGGGAAAGCCATACGCCTTGTGGAACTCGTTGTACACTCCATCGACGTAATTGCGGGACTCGCCGGCGAAGTTGAGGATTTTCTCGGCCTGCCGCGAGAAAGTGTCGAACAGCGCCTGCATGCTGCGCATCAGCCCTGCGGTGGTCCAGCTGCCCTCGATTGACTGCTGGCTCTTGAGCATGATGTCGTCCAGGTGCTCGTCGGAAAGCGTGTCGAGCAGCACCTGCCCCTGCTTGAGCACGGTGCCGTAGGAGTTCTTAAAGCTCTCCATGTGGCGCAGGTAGTTGGCCCTGTCCGTCTCCAGCTTGGCGAGCAGCACCTTCGCGAGGTCGCGGTTCTTGCCTGAGAGTTTGGACATTTCCTGCAGGTCGCTCTTGGCACTGTCGAGTTGCGCCGTTGCCGACTGCAGCGACGTCTCCACCATGCCGCCGATTTCCCTCGATACCGCGGCGCGCAGGATCTGCTGTTTCGCCGGGATGATCTCTTCGGCCAGCAGGCGTTCGAGAATGCCGATGCGGCTTCGCGCCAGCAGTTCCTCGTCGTCGCGTATGCGCGCGACAAGGCCTTTCTGTGCGGACAACGCGATGACATGGTCACGCGGGAGTCCGAGTATCTTCGCGGTCTCGTCGAGCTGGCGCTCGATTCCCGCCTCGATCTGATCGTCGCTCTTGAGGTCATCCCACATCAGGTCGATCTTGTTCAAAACGGCGATGCGGCGGGTGACATATGTCTGCACGTACTTCTGCCAGACCTCCAGATCGGACTTGGTCACGCCCGTGTCCATCGCCAACAGGAACAGCACCGCGTGCGCGCTGGGGATCATGGAAAGCGTCAGTTCCGGTTCGGTGCCGAGTGCGTTCAGGCCCGGCGTATCGAGGATCACCAGGCCTTTCTTGAGCAGCGGGTGCGGATAGTTGATGAGTGCATGACGCCAGCACGGGATTTCCACCCGGCCGCCGTACTTCTGCACCACCGTGGTGGTCACGAAGTCCGATTCGTCGAGCAGACCCAGCGCCCCGGCTTCCTCGACCGTTACCGTCTTCACCTGGGCAAGACTGGACATGGCCTTGCTCATTTCCTCGTGGGAACTCAGGTCGAGTCTGATTTTCACCCACTCGACCGTTTGGTGCTTGAGCGCGGCGATACTTTCGCCGCCCTTGCGCGATTCGATCGGCAACAGCTTGATGTACGGTTCTTCGATGGCGTCATGGTAGATTTCTGTGGGGCACATGGTGGTGCGCCCGACATCCGAGGGCAGCAGCCTCTGCTTGAAATCCGAAAAGAACATGGCGTTGATCAACTCGGTCTTGCCGCGCGAAAACTCGGCCAGAAAAGCGAGGATCATTCGGTCGTTGCGCAGGCTCTCGGCCAGATCGTAGATGCGCAGGCTGCGTTGGACATCGGCGTGGCCGTGGTTTTCGAGCCAGGACTGGTAAGCCTCGATGCAGGCACGCAGTTCGTCGCGCCATTGCTGGTACCGCGTTACTTGGTCCTCAAGGACGCTGATCATCATTACCGGAGTTCTTTCAGTCGAATCAGCAGGGTTTGCCCCGGGTTCGAGATCTCGATGGTCTTGGTACGCCCGCGGCTGCCACGCGTAATCATAACCTGCCCACCCCGCAGATCAAACTTTTTCTTAAGAAAATCAAGGAGCAGCGAATTGGCACGGTCCTCGATTGCGGGGGCCGCAACGCGCAATTTCGGATACCCGCCGTGAAACCCGGCGAACTCGGTACGGCTGGCGTTAGGCTGGACCCGGACAACCAGGGTAAGCAAGTCCCGATCGGGGCTGTAGCGGTACCAGGAATCGGCCAAGTGTCACAGCATCCGGCTGAACGTGACTATCAGCGGCGCAACCGGCCACAACAGCAACAACTGGCACAACACCAGTACGAACAGCGGCGACAGATCCACTCCCCCGACAGGAGGTATGCGACGCTGAAACGGCCTGAGGAAAGGGCGCGTCAGGCTTACCAGCACACTCATTGTCGGACTGTGCGGATTTACCCATGACAGGATGGCCTGAGCGATGACCGCCACCATGAGAATATACAGAAAACGCTTCAGCAGGTTAACGACAGCCAGCAGAATCAACCCTACCACCGCCGTGCCGACTGTCGGCCCCATATCAAAACCACTCATTGCCCTGATCGCCACGATCAGAAGAACTTCGACTACCCACGCCAACAGCAGCGTGGACATGTCGTAACCCCACAGGCCGGGAATGATGCGGCGAGCCGGGCGGACCATGAAATCGGTCAGGGCAGCAAGGAATTGCGATAGTGGATTGCGCGCCGGCGCGCGCACCGCCTGCAGATAGAAGCGCAGCAAAAGCGCGAGCGCGAACAACCCCAGAAAGGTCTCAAGCAGGAATATCAATGCCTGGGTCATGTATGCGGTCTCCGGCGATTTCAACAACCTCCTAGGTCTTGCCGAATTCGTCGCCCAGCTCGACCGAACGCCGGGCGGCGGCGCGCACCGCGTCCACCACGCGGCCTTTCAGTTCGCAGGACTCCATGACCTCGAGTGCACGTTCGGTTGTCCCGCCTTTCGAAGTGACGCGCGCGCGCAGCGCCGCCGGTGGCTCGCTGCTGCCAGCCGCAAGTTTCGCCGCGCCGACGAACGTCTCCACGGCCAGGCTGCGCGCCTGTTCCTCGCTGAATCCGAGTTCCTGCGCCGCCTGCTGCAATGCCTCGATGAAGTAGAACACGTAGGCTGGACCGCTGCCCGACACCGCAGTTACGCCGTCCATGCGCTCTTCGTTGTCCAGCCAGATTACCGTGCCGACTGCGCCCAGAACACGCTGTGCGGCGTTCCTGTCGGCCTGCGTGGCCTTCGGTGCCGCATACAGGCCGCTGATGCCGGCGCGCAAGAGTGCCGGGGTGTTGGGCATTGCCCGAACGATGCGGCCGTGACCTCCCAGCCAACGCGACAGGTCCGCGGTCCGAATGCCGGCCGCGATGCTCACGATCAACTGTCCGTGCAGGTACGGGCGCAACCATTGCGCCACATCGCGCAGATGCTGCGGTTTGACTGCAAGCAGCACGACATCCTCAACGACGCCGGCGTCGGCGAGCCCTGCCTGCGTTGCCACGCCAAACGCCTGCGACAGACGATGGCGCGCATCCTCGGACAGCTCGACGACGCGAATGTCGCTGGCCGAGAGGCCCTGCTTGAGCAGGCCGCCGATCAGTGCGGTGGCCATGTTGCCGCCGCCAATGAAAAGAATGCGCATTTTGGGAAGCTGGAACCTGTTTGGATTGTGGTTACGTTGGCGCCGGCAGCGCGTTTGCGCGGGCGGACAAACCGCTCGGACGAAATCGTCCCCTTAATCAGTATATAGGCGGCGAGCGCTATCCGGCGCCGCCACCGCGTTCGCCGAAGATGGCGCGGCCGACGCGAACCAATGTCGCGCCCTCGGCAATTGCGGCCTCCAGGTCATCGGACATGCCCATGGACAGCGTATCGAGCGGGATTCCCCGGCGCACAAGGTCGTCCCGGACTTCGCGCAACACGCGAAAGCGGCTGCGCTGCAGCGCCGCGTCGGGTGTTGGTTCGGGGATCGCCATCAGGCCGCGCAGGCGCATGCGGGGCAGGCGCATGATCGTCTGCGCGAGGTCGAAGACTGCATCCGGCGCCACGCCGCTTTTGCTGGCTTCGCCACTGACGTTGACCTGAATGCAGACTTGCAGCGGCGGCTTGTCATCGGGACGTGACGCCGACAGGCGCTCGGCGATCTTCGCGCGGTCAATGCCGTGGACCCAGTCGAAATTCTCCGCGATCGGCTTGGTCTTGTTGCTCTGGATCGGGCCTATATGGTGCCACTCCAGAGGGCGGAGCAGGGGCCCCTCTGGGGATGCGACCCCGGCGGAGGGGCGCACGTCGCCCGGAGTTCGTTCGTCATCTCGATTTGCAGATGCGACGCGCCACTCCAGAGGGCGGAGCAGGGGCCCCTCTGGGGATGCGGCGTGCCGCTCCAGGAAAAGGTGGGAAAGTGCGGCGATTTTCTCGATGCCTTCCTGTGCATAATTCTCGCCAAAGGCGGTCTGCCCGGCGGCGCTGGCTTCGGCGATTGCCTGGGGCGGGAAGGTCTTGCTGACCGCGACCAGGGTGATCTCCCCAGGCGCGCGCCCGGCGGCCCCGGCTGCCGCGGAAATCCGTGCTTTAACAACTTGCAAGCGGGATGCTATTGTTGTCATAATCGTCTTGCAGATATCAATGTAAGCATCGAACGCAGCGAGCCTTTTCGATCCGCGGCGTGACCACAGGCACGCTGATTGCTCCCCATTTCGCCTTAGTCAGGGAATTATAAATGGACATCTCTGAACTCCTCGCTTTCAGCGTAAAGAACAACGCTTCCGACCTGCATCTTTCGGCCGGCCGTCCGCCCATGATTCGCGTCCACGGCGACGTGCGGCGCATCAACCTGCCGCCGATGGACCACAAGGATGTGCATGCGATGATCTACGACATCATGAACGACGGTCAGCGCAAGTTCTACGAAGAGAATCTGGAGATCGACTTCTCGTTCGCGATCCCGAATCTGGCGCGCTTCCGGGTCAACGCCTTCGTGCAGAACCGCG
This sequence comes from Burkholderiales bacterium, assembly GCA_045403275.1. Lineage (GTDB taxonomy): Bacteria > Pseudomonadota > Gammaproteobacteria > Burkholderiales > JACQAP01 > JACQAP01. The sequence continues at coordinate 8,079 of JAXIOX010000267.1, forward strand.
GCGCCGGCGTGGTGCTGCGGACCATTCCGTCCAAGGTGCTCACCCTGGAGGAATTGAAGGCGCCCGCCATTTTCAAGGACATTGCGAAGTATCCACGCGGCATGGTGCTGGTGACCGGCCCCTCCGGATCGGGCAAGTCCACCACTCTGGCGGCGATGATCAACGACATCAACGAAACTGAGTTCGGCCACATCCTGACCGTCGAAGACCCGATCGAGTTCGTACACGAGAGCAAGTCATGCCTGATCAACCAGCGCGAAGTCGGGCCGCACACGCTGTCGTTTAACAATGCGCTGCGAAGCTCGTTACGCGAGGACCCGGACATCATCCTGGTGGGCGAGATGCGCGACC
>JAXIOX010000104.1:0-4215 GCA_045403275.1 Burkholderiales bacterium
GCCACCAAACTCGCCCGGCGGAAGGCTGATGCTGTGAATGACCAGGAGCTCGATGTCGGCGCCTGCCGGCCTGTCATCGCAATTCGGTGAAGGCTCGTAAGCTGCCGCTGAAAGCAAGCCGGAAGCGTCGAGCTTCCAGGAAACTTCGCGCTTCCCGCCTTGCGCCCCTCGCCTCACTAGTTCAGACCAAGCCGTTCCATTCTGTAACGCATCGAGCGGAAGGTGATGCCGAGGAGCTTGGCCGCGGCAGTGCGGTTGTAGCGGGTTTTCTCCAACGCCTCGACGATGGCTTCCTTTTCGACCCGATCAAGAAAGTCCTGCAGCGGCGCCTTGCTGTCACCTCCGGTCGCAACGACCTGCTCCGGCAGGTCGCGCGGAGTGAGCTGCAGGTCCTCGGCGGTGATCCTGGCGTCGCTGCATAACGCCATCGCGCGTTCCAGAACGTTTTCCAATTCGCGCACGTTGCCGGGGAAGTCGTAGCGCTTGAGTTCCTCCAGTGCCTCGCTGCTTACTTCCGGCTTTTTGGTCCCGGCGTTGCGGGCCAGCTTGTCGAGCAGGGCGTTGACGAACTGCGGGATGTCCTCGCGCATTTCCCGCAGCGCCGGCATGCGCAATTCGATGACGTTGAGCCGGTAATAGAGGTCGTGTCGGAACTTGCCCGCCTCGACACATTCGCCGAGTTTCTGGTGGGTGGCACTGATGATGCGCACGTCCACCGGGTCTTCCTGCGTGGAGCCCACCTTGCGCACCTTCTTCTCCTGTATCGCGCGCAGGAGTTTCACCTGCATCGCCAGCGGCAGATCCGCCACCTCGTCAAGAAACAGGGTACCGCCGTTGGCGGCCTGGAAAAAACCGTCGCGGTCGGCGTCCGCGCCGGTGAACGCTCCCTTGCGGTAGCCGAAGAATTCGGACTCCATCAGGTTCTCGGGGATTGCGCCGCAATTGACGGGCATGAAGGGCTGGCTGCGGCGCGCGCTTTTCTCGTGGATGAGCCGCGCCGCAAGCTCCTTGCCGCTGCCGGATTCGCCGCTGATGTGCACCGGCGCCTCGCTGCGCGCCAGCTTCTCGATCACCTCGCGCACCTGCAGGATCGCGCCCGACTCGCCGAGCAGCACATGTCCGGTCACGGCCTTGGCAGCGGAGGCCTGCGGCAGCGATAGCGCGGATTTCACCAGCGTGCGCAATTGTTCGAGCGACACCGGCTTGGCCAGGTAATCGAAGGCGCCGGCCTTGAGCGCCGCGACCGCGTTCTCGGTATTGCCGTGAGCGGTAATGACCGCGACCGGCAGGTCCGAAACATTGTCGGAAATGAACTGCACCAGTTCCAGGCCCTCGCCGTCGGGAAGCCGCATGTCGGTGAGGCAAAGGTCGTAATTGCCGGTTCGGGCCTTCTCGATCGCCATCTTTACCGAAGTGGCGCGGTCGACGTCCAGGCCCATGCGCAGCAGGGTAAGCTCGATGAGCTCGAGGATGTCTTCCTCGTCGTCGACGATGAGTACCGAGCGGGTATTGGCGCCCGCAGTCTGCTCCTTACGTTTCGCCATCATGCTCCTCCACAGATAAGGGTGAACTCCGCGCCGACCGGACCATCCACGTAATCGAGCGTGGCGCCATTGGCTTCGCATATCTCCCGGGCAATGTAGAGCCCGAGACCGGTGCCGCTGGAGGCTGTGGTGAAAAATGGCTCGAACAGATGCCCGCGCAGCGCCTCCGCCACGCCGGTTCCGTCATCTATGACACTCAAGCCTATCGTACCCTGTCGCGGACCCGGCCGCACGCGCAACAGAATGCTTCCGGGTTGTTTCCTGCAGTATCGCAGGGCATTTCTACACAGGTTCCACATCACCTGATTGAGGTGGCTGCGATCGAAGGCCACGGTCAGGTCTCCTTCAATGTCGATGACAATGATATCGCCGGGGATCTTCTCGATCCCCGAGAACTCGGAAACGAAGGTGCGCAGGTACTCGCCCAGGCTGAAATGCTCGCGCGTGGCCCGATCACGGCGGTTCAGCTTGAGAACATCCTGCACCATCCGGTCCAACCGCTGCGTATTGTCGTGAATGATCTGCAGCATTCGCGAATGTGATTGGCCGTGCGAATCCGACTCCTCGAGCAGCAACTCGGTGGCGTGGTTGATCGCCGAAAGTGGGTTCCTGATCTCGTGGGCTATATTGGCGGTCAGCCGGCCCAGCGACACCAGCTTCAACTGCTGTGCCTGCTGCTGGATGCGCGAGAGGTCCTCGAGGAAAATAACTACGCCCACGTTGCGGCTGATGCCCACCGGAACGAATCTGGCGGCGGTCAGCTTTTGGGTGAGCACGGTGCGCAGCGGTTGGAAGTCTGCCTTCGGATCGCGGCGCCACTGCTCCAGCCGCGCAGCCAGGGTGGGTGCATAGTCCTGCAGAAGCACCGCGCGCGGACTGCGCCGCAACGGTCCCAGCATGGCTTCGGCGCGGCCGTTGATCTGGCGAATGGCGCCATGCTCGTCCACCACCAGCACCCCGTCCTGCATGTCCTGGATCACCAGCTGGTTCACTTGCGCCATGTTGGCAAGATCCACCTCGCGCTGTGCCGCAATCGCCTCGATTGCCACGGCGCGCTTGGCAAGCGAGTGCGCAAGCCAGCCGGTAGCGAAGAATCCGATGCACAGCAAACCGGCCTGCGCGAACTGAGACGTCGACCCGTACAGGAACACCACTTGATAGGTGTGCTCGGCAAGCACGGCCATCGTCGCCAGCGCGGCGAAAAACAGCGTCAGCCGACCGCGGCTGATCAGGCCGACCGCGGCCAGCGATGCGAGCAACAGCAGGCCCAGGCCGCTGCCGATCCCGCCGCTCGCATACATGAGCAGGACGATAAAGAAAATGTCCGCGCAGATCTGCACCGTGAGCTGCACGGTGAAATAAGGCTTGCGCGGAATAACCGCCGCAAACGACAGCAGGCTGAATATGATGTATCCGACGTTCGCGTACAGGAAGGTATTGCGGCTGTAGGAGCCGAAGGGGATGCCATCGCCGAACATCATCACTGTCGCCATTAGCGTGATCGCCACGATAATGCGATAGACATTGAAATAGAACAGCGAGCGCCAGAACGCGTCGCTATAGTGGCGGCGCTCGACCGACGGAAGCTCGGGAAAGGAAAGGACGCTGATCATCGGCGCGGGTACGCGCACGTCAGCGGCCGCGCTCCCGGTCGGCCAACTGGAGATGTTCCTTGCTGCAATAGACCTCTCCGCGGGAGGTGACCGCTTCGCTCTTCGGCAGGTGCACGCCGCAGATCCGGCAGCGCACCATGTCCTCCCCGTGCTTTGCCGCGGCCGCCGGCGGTGGCGCCACCTCGACTCGCCTGCGATAGCTGCGCAGAAACAGATACACCACGATGAAGACGGCGATGACTAGGAGGAACTTGGCCACGCGGGCTCCGATGTGGGGTGATATGTGGAATGGTCGGGGTGAGAGGATTCGAACCTCCGACTCCTGCGTCCCGAACGCAGTACTCTACCAGGCTGAGCTACACCCCGACGTTGAGTCTCGTTAACGCTTCAGTATTTGCGGGTCACTGCAAAGGCTGCCAATTCTAGCAAACAATCCTTGTATTTAGAATGCGGCAGTCCGGCAACGGCATCGCGCGCGCGCCGCGCCGAGTCTTCCGCCTGCCGGCGGGTGTACTCGAGCGCACCCGATTCCTGCATCGCCTGCATCACCGGCCCGAAATCACTCAGCCCGCCCTCGACGATGGCCTTGCGGATGAGCGCGTTCTGCACGGCGGCGCCGTTGCGCATCGCGCGGATGAGCGGCAGCGTCGCCTTGCCCTCGGCAAGGTCGTCGCCAAGGTTCTTCCCGGTCTGCGCGAGATCACCCGAATAATCCAGGATGTCGTCCACCAGCTGGAATGCGGTGCCCAGGTGCATGCCATACTCCGCCAGGGCATCCTCCTGCGCGCGTGGCACGCCGGCGAGGATGCCGCCCAGACGTCCGGCGGCCTCGAACAGCTTGGCCGTCTTCGAGCGGATCACGCGCAGATAGTCCGACTCGGTGACGTCGGCGTTGTGAACGTGCAGCAACTGCATCACCTCGCCCTCGGCAATCGTATTGGTGGCATCGGCGAGCACTTCCATCACGCGCATGCTCTGCACCTGCACCATCATCTGAAAGGCGCGCGAGTAAAGAAAATCGCCGACCAGCACGGCAGCAGCGTCGCCGAACATGGAAT
>JAXIOX010000061.1:0-6829 GCA_045403275.1 Burkholderiales bacterium
GGTGCACACGTTGAAGGATCGGAAGCGCCGGCCGCGTTAGTCATAAACCTTTGACTGGTCTCAAAAAGCAGAGGAGCGGAAGACGCCGCCCCTTATAATAGGTGCGCCCTCGCCCGCAGTCACGGATTGCGCGCATCGCCCGGTCGAGATTTTCCCGCCATCGCCCATGAAAGCTACTGTTTCCGTCACCGCCGAAGCGGACCTCGACGCCTTGGTCGGCGCGCGCCATCACGATCCGTTCGGCGTGCTCGGTCTGCATCGCGACGGCAAGGGCTGGATGCTGCGCGTGTTCCGGCCATACGCATCCGAGGTTGCAGTGTCCACCGTGTCCGGATTCGTGAAGATGGACAAGGCACATCCCGACGGCGTGTTCGCATGGCGCGGAGCCAAGCCGCCGCCACAGCCGGTGCGGTTGCGGGTGAACGACTCGGGGCACAGCTTCGAAACCTTCGACCCTTATGGCTTTCGCCCCATCATCAGCGCCAACGAATTGTACCTGTTCAACGAAGGCCGTCTCGAGCAGGCCTATCGCATGCTCGGCAGCCGCACCGAGATGCGCGAGGGCGTGGCAGGGGTGCGTTTCGCCTGCTGGGCGCCGAATGCGCAAAGGGTCAGCGTAGTGGGAGACTTCAATCGCTGGGACGGGCGCGCGCACCCGATGGCGACACACGGGGTGAGCGGCGTCTGGGAACTGTTCATCCCCGGGTTGGGCGAGAGCACGCTGTACAAGTACGAGATTCGCAATCGCGCCACCGGCGAAATCCTCGCCAAGACCGACCCTTACGCACGCGCCTATGAATTGCGCCCCGGGACCGCCGCGCGCGTCGCCGCGGATCATTCCTACGATTGGCGGGACGGCGCCTGGATGATGGCGCGCGCCGGCGACGATTGGCTGCATGCGCCGATCAACGCCTACGAAGTTCATCTGGGATCATGGCGGCGTCATCCCGACGGGCGCTTCTACAGCTACCGCGAACTTGCCGAAAGCCTGGTTCCCTACGTGAAGGAAATGGGTTTCACCCACATCGAGCTGCTGCCCGTGTCCGAACATCCGCTGGACGAATCCTGGGGTTACCAGACCACCGGCTACTTCGCGGCGACCAGCCGCTTCGGCTCGCCGGAGGAATTCAAGTTCTTCGTGGACGCCTGCCACCAGGCCGGGATCGGCGTGATCCTCGATTGGGTGCCGGCGCATTTCCCGACCGATGCGTTTGCGCTGGCGCGTTTCGACGGGACCGCACTTTACGAACACGAGGACCCGCGCCTCGGTTTTCACCAGGACTGGGGCACGCACATCTTCAACTACGGCCGCAATGAGGTGAAAAGTTTCCTGCTCTCGAGCGCGCACTACTGGCTCGGCGAATGTCACCTGGACGGGCTGCGGGTGGACGCGGTGGCCTCGATGCTCTACCTCGATTACTCGCGCAAGGCCGGCGAGTGGATCCCCAACAAGTTCGGCGGCCGCGAGAACCTCGAAGCGATCGATTTTCTGCGCCAGTTGAACGTCATGGTCCATCGCGACTTTCCGGGCGCGCTCACTTTCGCCGAGGAATCCACCGCGTGGCCGATGGTGTCGCGGCCGACCTACGTCGGGGGCCTGGGCTTCTCGATGAAGTGGAACATGGGGTGGATGAACGACACGCTTTCATACATACGCCAGGACCCGGTGCACCGGCGTTATCACCACAACCAGCTCACCTTCGGCCAGCTCTATGCCTATACCGAGAACTTCATGCTGCCGCTGTCACACGACGAAGTGGTGCACGGCAAAGGTTCGCTGCTGGGCAAGATGCCCGGGGATGCCTGGCAGAAATTCGCCAATGTGCGCCTGTTGCTCGGCTACCAGTTCACCTCGCCCGGCAAAAAGCTCAACTTCATGGGCAACGAACTGGCCCAGGGCCGGGAATGGCGCACAGAGTGGGAGCTCGACTGGGGATTGCTCGGCATCGATTGGCACCGCGGCGTGCAGACGATGCTGCGCGACCTTTCGCGCCTTTACCGCGAGCAGCGCGCGCTGCACGACCAGGACTTCGAAACTGAGGGTTTCCGCTGGATCGACTGCCACGACGCCGATCAGTCCATACTCGCTTGGGAACGCTGGGCGCGCGACGGCTCGGTGGCGGTGGTGGCGCTGAACTTCACCCCCGTGCCCCGCCATGGCTACCGCATCGGCCTGCCGAAGGCCGGCGTCTGGCACGAGGCGTTCAACAGCGACTCGGCGTTCTACGCCGGCGCCAATGTCGGCAATTCGGGCGCCATCGAAACCCAGCCGCTGCCGTGGATGGAGCGCGGTCAGTCCGCAGAAATCACGCTGCCCCCGCTCGCCGCGCTCATCCTTCTGCACCGGGGATGATGCGCGTGAATGCCGCCGATGCCTGACGAGAAACTCAAAGTCCTGTTCGCCACTTCCGAAGTCGCGCCGCTGATCAAGACCGGCGGGCTTGCCGACGTAAGCGCCGCGTTGCCGGCGGCATTGATGGGCCTGGGTGCGGACATCCGGGTGCTGGTTCCGGGGTATCCGCAGGTGATGGAGGCACTCAAGACCAAAGGCCGGGCGGCCACGCTGCCGGATTTGCCGGGCGTGCCGCCGGCGCAACTGATGGCCTCCAAGCTGCCTTCGGGGGTGCCGCTGCTGGTAATTGAAAGTGCGATTTATCAGCGCAGCGGCGGGCCGTATCAGGATGCCGCCGGCAATGACTGGCTCGACAACGATCTGCGTTTCGGCCTGCTTTCGTATGTGGGCGCGCTGCTCTCCACGCCGGATTCGCCGTTTCCGTGGATCCCGGACGTCGTTCACTGCAACGACTGGCAGACTGCGCTGACCTCGGTATACCTGCACTACGTACCGGGTGCGCGGGCGAAAACAGTGATCACCATCCACAATCTGGCGTTCCAGGGAATTTTCCCCGCGGAAACGATCGCACGGCTTGGACTGCCGAAGGCGTTCTCCGTAAACGGTGTCGAGTACTACGGCAAAACGTCGTTTCTCAAAGGCGGACTGCAATTCGCCGATCGCGTCACCACGGTCAGTCCGAGCTACGCGGAAGAAATCCAGCACGAACCGCTGGGGATGGGACTGCAGGGGCTGCTCGTCCACAGAAAGGATGTGCTGACCGGAATTCTCAACGGCATTGACACCGATGCCTGGGACCCGGAGTCCGACCCCTACATCGAGCGTTACTACAACGCCTCCAGGCTCGCCGCCAAACAGGAAAACAAGCGCGCTCTGCAACTGCGCATGGGTCTGCGCGACGAACCGGAAATTCCGTTGTTCAGCGCGGTGAGCCGGCTTACCCAACAGAAAGGCCACGACGTGCTCGCAGACATTGCCGTCGAGCTGGTGAAGCTACCGGCACAATTGGTGGTGCTGGGCTCCGGAGACGCGCAGTTGCAACGGCGTTTCCAGGGACTGGCCCATTCGCACCCAGGCAGGATTGCGGTGCAGATCGGCTTCGACGAGGGTCTGTCGCACCAGATCGAGGCCGGCGCGGACAGCTTCGTGATGCCCTCGCGCTTCGAGCCCTGCGGCCTGAACCAGATGTACAGCCAGCGTTACGGCACACCGCCGGTGGTGCACGCGACCGGGGGCCTGCGCGATTCGGTGGTGGATTGCACGCCGGAGACGCTGAAGAGGCGCACCGCGACCGGCTTCATGTTCGCACCGCTGGATCGCGACACGCTGCTGGAAGCATGCCAGCGCGCAGTGACGGCCTACCACGACAAAAGAATCTGGCGGCAATTGCAGAAGAACGGCATGAGCCGCGATTTCAGCTGGGAGGCCCGGGCGCAACAGTATCTGGACCTCTATCGTGGACTGCTGGAGTAAAATGCCTCTTTACTGCCCGCCGCGCTCGTTCGCGATTGCGGCGCAACAACACCAAACGATGGAGGGTCGTCAGTCATGATCGGAGATCGCATCGAAGTCAACATTGCCGGCGGGCTCGATATCGCGTTGCCGCGGATGGTGCATGTGCGCCAGAAGTTCCAAACCAGGAAACTCGACAGCGTCACCAGGACGGTCGTCGAGCAGTTCAAGCGCCCCGAAGTCCGCGGCAAGGTGAAGCCCGGCATGAGCATCGCGGTCGGCTGCGGCTCGCGCGGCATCAACAACATCGCCGAGTGCGCGAAAGCGGTCGTCGCCGAGCTCAAGGCGCTGGGTGCGAAGCCCTTCATCTTCCCGGCAATGGGAAGCCACGGCGGCGCCACCGCAGAAGGCCAGCGCGAAGTGCTGGAAGGCTACGGCATCACTGAAAGCTACGTCGGCTGCCCGATTCGCGCCACCATGGAAGTGGTCGAACTTGGCAAACTCGAAGACGGCATGCCGGTGTACATGGACAAGTTCGCCGCCGAGGCCGACGCGGTGGTGATCATTCCGCGCGTCAAGCCGCACACCAACTTCCGCGCCCCCATCGAGTCCGGCATCGTCAAGATGCTGGCCATCGGCATGGGCAAGATCATCGGCGCCACCACGCTGCACACTTACGGCATGGACATGTTCGGCGAACTGCTGCCGAAGACCGCCAGGCTGATCATGGCGAAAAAGAATTTCCTGTTCGGCGTGGCGATGGTGGAGAACGCCGCCGACGAGACCGCCGTAATCGAAATCGTGCCGTCGGAACAAGTGTGGGATCGCGAGCCGGTGCTGCTGGCAAAGGCCAAGGAACTCATGCCGCGCCTGCAATTCGACGAGATCGACGTGCTGGTTGTGGAACGCATCGGCAAGAATATTTCCGGTTCGGGAATGGACCCCAATATCACCGGGCGCAACTGCCGGTTCATCGAATGGAACATGAAGCCGCTGGTGAAGAAGATCGCAGTGCTCGGCCTGACCCCGGAGACCCAGGGTAATGCCACCGGGCTGGGCGCGGCCGATGTGATCACCATGCGCCTGTACAAAGAAATCGACATCGCCAAGACCTACGCCAACATCATCGCTTCGACCTACCTCGACGGCGCCGCCATTCCGATGATCATGAATAACGATGAGGAAGCCATCCGCCTCGCCGTCAAGACGGTGGTGCGCATGAAGCCGCAGGACACGCGCATCGTGCGCATCCCCAACACACTCGAGATCATGGACATCCACGTCTCCGAGCCGCTGCTGCCGGTCATCAAGGCCAACCCGTCGATGTTCGAGATCGTCGGCCAGCCCGAAGCGATGAAGTTCGATGCCAAGGGCGTGCTGTATCCGATGCTCGCCAAGCACAGGGAGCACGCGACGGCCTGAAACCCCCTTTCCCCCTCTCCCCGGCGCGCGGACACGTTACCGATGAAATCGGCCGATTGCGGGCAGCGCGCCTTAGCAGCGTCTCCCGCCCCGGATGGCTCCGCCAACGCCGGGTCGACGCTGCCTCTCCCGCAAGGGGAGAGGGGGCTCGGCACCCTTCATCAACGGTGCGGAGTGGAGGGGAGTGAAAAAATTGAATCCAACATGGCGATGCATATCCATCTCGATGCGGTAGGGGGCGTGGCGGGCGACATGTTCATCGCCGCCATGCTCGATGCATTTCCGAATCTGCGCGACGGCATGGTCGCGGCGATCCGTGCCGCGGGCCTGCCTGCCGAAGTGCACATCGGCGTGGCCGAGCATCGCGACCACGCGCTAACCGGGTTGCGTTTCCACGTTACGGAGCCGCGCGAGGCCGGTGCGCTGCTCGGCGCGCATCATCATCCGCACACGCCGTTCGCCGAAATCCGAGCGCACCTTCAGGCATCCGCGCTCGCGCCCACGGTGAAGGAGCACGCAGTCGGCATTTTCACGGAGCTGGCGGAGGCTGAAGCCAGGGTGCACGGAAAGACGGTTGATACGGTGAGCTTCCACGAAGTCGGCGAATGGGACTCGATCGCCGATATCGTAGGGGCTGCCTTCATCATCGACGCGCTTGCGCCTGCCACCTGGTCGGTGAGCGTGTTGCCGCTGGGGAGCGGCCGGGTCAGGTCCGCGCATGGTTCGCTGCCGGTTCCTACCCCCGCAACGGTGCTGTTGCTCGAAGGTTTCGAATTCGTCGACGACGGACTCGAGGGCGAGCGCGTCACGCCGACCGGGGCGGCGATCCTCAGGCATCTGGGTTGCACCCAGGTCGGCGATCGCGAGTCGCGCAAGTTGCTGCGCACCGGCATCGGTTTCGGCAACCGCACCTTCCCGGGTCTCAGCAACGTGCTGCGCGTCCTGGCGTTCGACCAGGCGCACGTCGGGTCGGGCGGCGACGAAGTCGCGCAGATTCTGTTCGAAGTCGACGACCAGACTCCGGAGGATCTGGCGATCGCCATCGACAAGCTGCGCGCGCAGCCGTCGGTGCTCGACGTGCTGCAAACGCCGGCTTTCGGCAAGAAAGGAAGAATCACCATGCACGTCCAGGTGCTCGCCGATCCGGCGGACCTGGAAAACGTATTCGACGCCTGCTTCGACGAAACGACGACTATCGGTTTGCGCTACCAGATCCTGAAGCGCCGCAAACTATCGCGTGCCGGCAGGACGGTGGAGGCCGCCGGAAGGCAGGTGCGGGTGAAAGTCACCGAACGTCCGGGGAAGAAGACCGCCAAGGTGGAGGCCGATGACCTGCTCAACGTGATCGGCGGCCGCGCCGAGCGCGAACAGTTGAGGCTGGAGGCGGAGCAGGTCGTGTTGAGAAAGGAACGCAAGTGAACGAGGTCGGACACAAGCTTGCTGAACTGGAGGGCGTGCTGCGCCGGATCGGTCCAGTAGCCGTCGCGGTAAGCGGGGGGGTGGACAGCCTCACGCTGGCGGCGTTGGCGCACCGGACTCTCGGCGAGGATGTGCAGATGTTTCACGCGGTGTCGCCTGCCGTGCCGCAGGAAGCCACGGCGC
>JAXIOX010000056.1:0-8661 GCA_045403275.1 Burkholderiales bacterium
GCGAACTCCACGGCACGGATCTGCAGCACCTTCGAGCCGAGGCTCGCCATCTCCAGCATGTCCTCGAAGGTGATTTTCTTCAGCCGCTGCGCCTCCGGCACCACCCGCGGATCGGTGGTGTACACGCCGTCCACGTCAGTGAAGATCTGGCATTCCTCGGCCTTCAATGCAGCGGCAAGCGCCACGCCAGAAGTGTCCGAACCGCCGCGGCCGAGCGTGGTGACGTTGCCGTGCGCATCCACTCCCTGAAAACCGGCAACTACGACCACGTATCCATCCTTGAGGTCGCGGTGGATGCTCTCCTCGTCGATTTTCAGGATGCGCGCCTTGTTGAATGCGCTGTCGGTCAGCACGCGCATCTGCCCGCCCGTGTAGGAGCGCGCCTTAAGTCCCAGCTCCATCAGCGCCATCGCCAGCAGGCCGATGGTGACCTGTTCGCCAGTGGCGGCGACCACGTCGAGTTCGCGCGGATCGGGATGCGGCTGGATTTCCTTGGCGAGCGCGATAAGCCGGTTGGTCTCGCCGGACATGGCCGAGACCACGACCACGAGGTCGTGCCCCTTCGCCTTCCACTTGGCGATGCGCCGCGCGACGTTCTTGATGCGCTCGACCGAACCCACCGAGGTGCCGCCGTACTTCTGCACTATCAATGCCATTTACACGGGTGCCGCTGCAAAAGGGGAGGATTTTAGCGGATTTCACAGCGACGACAAGAATTCCACCACGATTTGAATCACGATCCCGGTGGTCTGCCGCGGCTTGTTCATCAACTGTAGTAGTCGGGACTTGATCTGACAGGTTCCTCGTTTGGAGAAGTTTACGTTGTCAGCTCAAGTTCAGTTCAATGCGGCTACTTTCTCGTCCCATATCTCCTTTCCAGCAAGCATAGTAGTTAGAGGTGTGCGTCCGCAACACATCTTGCCTTGGTGCGTGCGCTCGGTGTTGTAGGAATCGACCCACGCATCGAGGTCCTGCTGCAGCTCTTCGAGCGATCGATAAAGGTTCTTGCGGAATGCGACTTGGTAGAACTCCTGGAGCACGGTTTTGTGGAAGCGCTCGCAAATGCCGTTTGTCTGCGGATGGCGGGCCTTCGTTTTGGTGTGTTCAATGTCGTTGACCGCCAGATAAAGCTCATAGTCGTGCTGCTCGGCCTTGCCACAGAACTCGGTGCCGCGGTCGGTCAGAATGCGCAGCACCCCCATGCCGTGCTCCTCGAAGAACGGCAGCACCCGGTCATTCAAGAGATCGGCGGCCGTGATCGGTGTCTTGGTGGGGTAGAGCTTCGCCGCCGACCACTTCGAGTAGGTATCTACGAAGGTCTGTTGATAGATGCGCCCAACGCCCTTCAAGGTGCCCACGTAGAAGGTGTCCTGAGAGCCCAGATAGCCCGGGTGGGCGGTCTCGATCTCGCCACAGGCCAGATCGTCTTCGCGCTTTCTCTCCAGGGCCACCACCTGCGCCTCGGTGAGAACCATGCCGCCGCTCTCGGCCATCTTGCGTTCGAGCGCGCTTAAGCGCTGTTTGAATGAGGCCAGATCGTGGCGCTGCCACACACAGCGCACCCCGCTAGGCGAAATGAACACCCCTTGTTTCCTGAGTTCGTTGCTTGCGCGCACTTGCCCATGGGCCGGATAGTCCAGCGCAAAGGCCACCACCGCAGCCTCCGTGCTCTCGTCCGTTCGGTTCTTGGGGTTGGGCTTGCGCCGGCTCTTCTCTACCAGCGCATCGACACCACCTGCTTCGATCGCCGTCTGATACCGGTAGAAGGTGTCGCGTGACAAACCCATAATCTTGCAGGCCTTCGACACGTTGCCCAGTTCCTGCGCCAGGTTCAACAACCCCAGTTTGTTCTTGATGATGCGTGCGTTAACATGTTCCATGGCAGGGTTCCCTTTCCAATTCGTTGGGTTTCGATAGTTGGCTTCGCAACCTCTATCAAAACGGGAAACCCTGCCCTTTGCAACTTGGCAGTGTCAGATCAGATCGGAACTACTACACATCAACGTACCGAAAGCCCTCAAGTCACCGGTCACTTGTCACCGCCCTTACTTTTCTCTTTCCTCTTTCCTCTCGCCTCTTCCCTTTCCCCTGTATTTTTTGCTTTCCCGCAGCACGCAGCACTGGGCTCTTTCGCCCTTGCTTTCCCCTTTCCCCTCGCCTTTACTCAGTCCTCCGTCCTCAGTCCTCCGTCCTCAGTCCTCAGTCCTCTGTCCTAAGTCCTCGGACCTCGAACTTCGGCCCTTTATTTGAAATCCCACGACACCTCGACTCGGTCCAGTGCGACGGAAATTCGCGGCTGGTTCTTCTCCCTCTCCCGGTTCAGGTGCCACATCAGCGAGCCGATGCCGTAGCCGAGCACCGATCCGGCCACGGTGTCCGAGAACCAGTGCCGGCGCTCCGCCACTGCGCCGATGTTGGCCAGCGCAGCCACACCGTAAAGCCACGGCACGCCGTACTCCTTCGCGTAGGGCGTCACCGCGGCCCACGCCACGGTGGTCATGTCAGAAGGAAACGAAGTGATATCCCGCGAGCGGCCGGAGTCGAAGTCGCTCTTGCCGAGCCCCGCTTCCGGCTCGGCGCGGCCCACCGCGTAGTTGGTCGCAATCGATACGCCCAGCCCCAGTGCAGCCGCCTGCAGCGAACTCACCGCCGTGCGCGACAGCCTCGGGTCGTCGCGATCCATCGCCGCGAACGCCGACGCACCGAGCACGCCCAGCGTGGCGACTCGCCCGAGGTCGGCGGCGTTGCTATTGGCGCGGTCGTCCTTGTGATCCACCGCCCAATCGTCCACTTCATCGTCCACCGCGTAAGCCAGCCCGATCGCGCCGACGCCGATGGCTGTGCCGATGAGCGCCTCGTCGGTGAAGATTGTGCCGCCCATGTTGTCGAGGTAATAGCGGAACGCGTCCCAGTTGACGCTTTCCTGGAGCGCGTTCGGCGGATCGGGCCGGTACGGATCGTCGTTGAGGTCGCCGAGGTTCACCAGCCCGTCCTGGTCGTTCAGGTTTGCCAGCGGCCGCTCGACGATGCCGTACAGGTCGCCGGGGGAACTCACCATCTGGCCGACGTCCCGGGTCCAGGGTGCGATCGAGAAGGCGGCGCTCGACTGGGTGTCGCGGGTGAGCATGGCGTTCAGCGGAATCGATCCGTAGATGCCCTTGTCGTAGTACGGGCTGTCCGGCGAACCCGGGGTGGTGATGTCGTCGCCGTCGGTGAATGTGTACCACACGCCGAACTCGAATCCCGAGCGGAAGCGCCGCTTTACCTCGAAGCGCACGCCGGCGTCCTTCGCCAGGAAGCGTCCGGCGCGCACTGTGCCGGTGAGGCCGTAGAACGGCATGCGGTAGTGGAACGCCGCCAGCGCCGTCACCGTTTCGTAGTCCTGGAATTCGAAGAGGCCACGGAAGTCGCGCTGCCGCAGCCAGTCCACCGAAAGGTCTGTCGCCCAGCGTTGCGCCCCCGGGTGATACAGCACCTGCCCGCCGACGCCACCGAACATCAGCTCGTAAATGCCGGCGGAGGCGCGCGCGTACACCCGCTCGCCGGGGTGGAAATACTTGTTCACCATGAATTTGGTGAACTTGAAGCCGTTCTCGTCGTAGTACTCGGCGATGTCCGAACGAACATGCGGGAGCGTGCTGTTGGAAGGCTGCGTCACGTCGCTCACGTCCTCCACCAGCGTCACCCGCGCCGCGGTGTTGAAGAAAAAGCCCTTGCCCAGGAGGTAATCGTAGCTCGCGTGCAGGTAAACATCGTAGCGGAATGCCCCGCTCGGGTCGTTCAGGTACAGGGCGAACCGGGGGCTGATCTTGAACTGCGACAGCGTGCTCGACTCGACCCGGTAGCTGACGATGTCGCCCTCGGTTTCGTCGAAGAAAGTGGACTTGCGCTCCGCGTCAACGGCCGCCAGCAGGTCGTCCTTGCCGATCTCCAAGACGTCACTGCCCGGCTTCGCGTAGGTCACCTCCACCGTCTCGGCCAGTTCCTGGCGGCCGATCTGGCCGTTGAAGTAACGCTGCAGCAGGCGCACGTCGGTGAAAGTATAGGAGGCGAACGGAATGTCGTTCAGCGTGTAGGTAATGCGGATCTCGCGTGTCTCGATCGGCGCGAGCAGCACGATGGTGCGCGCGGCTCGTCCGACGGCCCGGCTCATGTCGGAGATGCGGGTATTGGTAAGCACCGCGTTGATGCGCTCGCCCTCGGTGGCGATGCTCACGTTCTTGAAGTCCTGGCGCAGCAGCGCCTGGATCATGCGGTGGCGGTGCGTGGGGTCGTGGTTCCACTGGTCCAGGCGCGGCCGCGGCGTGATCTTCACGTAGGGCTCGGGTTCCTCGACGTCGGGCACGAAATCCTTCTGCTGCAGCGGAATGGTGATATGCGCGTTGACCCCCGCCTCGTCGTGCCCGTAGCTCGCCTGCAAGCCCAGCCAGCCGTAGCGGTATTCGATGCCGCCGACCACGTCCTTCTGGCGCTGGTCCACACCGGTGATCGCCGAGCCTACATCGCGCGAATAGTCATAGGCGTCGTATTCGGCAACCAGCCCCCAGCCTTTCAGCCACCGCGGGCGGTACCGCAGTCCACCGAACCCACCGTCTATCCGCTCGGTGCCGTAACCGAGAGTGAAATCGAAATCGCCGAGCTGTTTGCCGAGCGTGACGTAGCCGGCACGGAATACCTCGGTACCAAAAAGATCCTGGCCCCCGAGCACCACCGCCGGCCAGAAACCGCCCTCCTCGATCAGCAGGAATTTGGCGTCGAACGACTTGTCCTTGAAGTCGCCGTAATCGGTGTTCGGCTGGCTTCCAAATGCCGGCACGCCGTTGATTTCGGTGAAACGCAGCGAACCCTCCAGCCGCGGCAGCGCGGTGAGGCTGGTCCACACCGCGCCGTAAGGCTCGGCGCGGCTGTAGCCGGTCCGCCAGGTCCCGTCCGGGTCGAGCCGCGCATCGGGCATGTAGATGAGCCCGGTCTGACCGGTCAGGCTCGGTTCGGCGTGCACGGGGAATCCAACGAATAAGCCCAGCGGAACCAACAGGCAGTCAAGCGCAAGGGCAAGGCAGCGTCGTTTCATTGTAGTTTTTTGCCGTTCGCCGAATCCGGGGAAACGTTACCTCGGGAACCCGGATTCTACGCAACGCCGGAAACGAATGTCTTGAAACCGCCCGCAAAAACGACAAGGGCGCCGCAAGGCGCCCTGTAGTCCAAACTACCAGACCAGCATAGATCGTGATTCGTGGCTCGCAACAGATAGAGAAAAGAGAAAAGATTAAAGAGGAAAGTAAAGACCTGACGCAGTCCCTCTTTCCCCTCGCCTTTTCTCGGCCCTCCGTCCTCCGTCCTCGCCCTTACTTTTCCCTTTCCTCTTTCCTCTTTCCTCTTTCCTCTCGCCTTTTCTCGGCCCTGTTTTTCTTCACCCTTCACCCTTCATCCTTGCTCTTCAGTGCTGTGTCGCCGAGTCGAAGTCGTTCTCGTTGGCGATCATGGCCCCGATTGCAGCACCGCCAATACCGAGACCGATCACCCACGCGGGCACCGGCCCGATCTTCGGCGTGCCGGCCGCGGCGGCCGCGCCGGTTGCCGGTCCGCTCAGGCTACCGGTGAGACTCATCTTCTCCAGCTCGCTGAACAGACCTGGAGGCAATTCAGATTCGGAGATCTCCTTTGTAAGGGTGTTTACGGTTTCCGCCATTGCGTTTTGCCCAGCGGCGAAGGCAGCCGTACCGCCACCGTTGGTGGACGCAATCGATCCAACTTTGATCTTGAAGTAAGCAATGTTTTCCCGGATCACTGAAAAGAAATCGGTGCCGCGGATGCCGGCTGTGGCCGTCGGCAGTGCCAGCTTCCATCCCTCGCGGTTACGATTGCCGATCAGGCCGGTCACTATCCGCGCGCCGCCCTCGAGCAGCGCCAGGAAACTCTGCCCCTTCTCCGGCGCGGCTTGGTTGTACTGGTAGTCGCTGATCCGGAAAACACTCTTGGACTGCAGGGCGACGATCTGCCCATCCTGGAACTTGATCACCGCCTGGCCATCGCTGCCGGTGGTCACGATTGCCCCGTTGTCGATGCCCATGTTGTTCGCCGCCGGCTGCGCCGGCTGCTGCGCAGCCCCGACGGTCACGTACCCCGTTATGCGCGAGAAGTGGGCGACGGGTGCTGCGAGCGCGATTGATGCCGGCAATACGGCCAGGACCAGCCACGCGAGACGGCTGAAGGTTTTGAGGCTGAACGTCAGTGTATTCATGAGTGGCAAATCACCTCCAAAAGTGAAAAAGCCGGGAAGCCCGCCTTTTGGCGAACCACCCGGCTTTCTGAAAATAAAAAGTCAGACAATTTTTCGTTTAGCACTCGCTCTAGTGGGAAGTCGCGGATTCAGTCTTGCTCCCAGCCGCCACCGCACCCGCGGCCAACACCCCCGCGGTTATCAGGGCCGCCTTGTTCTTCCGCCCCGTTTCAGCGCCAGCTGCCTCTCCGGCGCCTGAGGCGGAACCACCCGCCGCAACGTTCGACGTGCCGCCAACGGTCTCGGCACCTTGTGCAATCGCACCAGTCAGGCACACAGCGAAAACCAGACCTATCGCCAGCTTTTTCATTTGTTCTTTCCCTGAATCGTTAAATTTCCCAATACCGGGGAACTGAGACTCCGGGCTATTATGCTGCTCTGAAACCTTGATTGGCAAGCACTTTTTACCCCCGGCCCTATAGGCAAGGAAACCAGTCGGCTGGGGCAGCTTTCAGCAGCGCGCCGGGCTGCGGCGCGCCGGCGGCGGCGGAATCCCCGCCACCTTCGACACGCAACAGGCGCACCCGCACGGTATTCTCCCCGACCGATTCGATCAACCCGACCTGCCTGACCTCGATGGCAATGCCAATGCTCGCCCACGAACACACCTGGGTTCCAGGCATCAGCGCTTCGCTCCGGGCCTTCTCCGCCGCCTGCCGGCGCAACTCCATGACGGTGTAACCGTAACGGTCGTCCTCCTTCCACAAGCCCTCGAATCGGTCCCCGGTGAGCCAGTAGTACGTCCCCCAGCCGTGGCGGCGGTCGTTCAGGTAGTCGCCGACGTAGCGCTCGCCGGCCCACGGCGAACCGGGGCCCCAGACGTACATGCCCTTGCCATGCTTGCGGTCGGCGACGAAATCGCCCTCGTAACGATCGCCCCAAGGCCAGGTCTTTACCCCATTGCCGTGCTTGAGGCCCCTGCGGAATCCGCCCTGGTACTCCGCCGTGCCGCGGGCGTAGCCCGACCCATGCGCAAGGCCTTTCCGGCACCCGCCCTCGTAAAAACCCTGCAGCTCGGGATCGACAACCCGGCAAGTTCCCGCCGTTCCCGTGTTGGCGAGGGCAAGAAGAATTGTCAGGACAAAGATTCTGGACACGGTGGTGGTTCGTGACGACGTGACGACGTAACGATCGTAACGCGTCACGGCCTCCGCGTCACCGCCCTTACTCGGCCCTCAGTCCTCGAACCTCGGCCCTGCTTTTCTCGCACTGAGCACTGGGTATTGAGTCATTGCTTTTACTCAGTCCTCGGCCCTCCGTTCTCAGTCCCCGCCCTTTCTTTCCCCTTTTACCTTTCCCCTGTCTCTTGCTTTTCCGCAGCACACAGCACGCGGAACGCAGCACCTGGACTTATCTTTCCCCTTTTCCCTTTCCCCTGTTTTTTGAGCGTTGGAGTTATTGACAACGCCCGGGCGTGTTGGTAGTGTCTCCAACATGAAGGCAGTTCAGCTGGTGCGTACTCGCATCGTTTATTCTGAAAGAGCCTTCGCCGAACTCGCGCTCTGGCAGGTTCCGAAGCCGGTTGCCGGTTCGGTCCATCAGTTCAAATACAGACTGGCCTACGTAGTTGATGGCATATGCGTCCTCCGTTACGACAACGAAGTCGGCAAGGGAGACCATCGGCATTTTGACGGCAGGGAAAGTAATTACAACTTCACAACACCGGATCGACTGATTGCCGACTTTCAACGTGATATTGCGAGGTGGAACAATGAAAACCGTGACTCTTGACGTACGTGCTCCCGCTGATTCGATGGCGGACTTCGCGCGTGGCTGGAAGACGGGCAAACCTCAAAAGTCCGCACGTATCAGTTTCGCCACCCCGGAGTTGCTCTGGCAGGTTCTGACCGTCAAGCGATGGGAGTTGCTTAAGGCGTTGTGCGGGGCGGGGCCGGTGTCCATCCGCGAGGCAGCCCGGCGAGTCGACCGTGACGTCAAAGCAGTGCACAGCGATGTGACGGCTTTGCTCAAAGCCGGCGTACTGGATCGGGCTGAAGCCGGGGGTATTGTCTTTCCATTCGAGGCAATAAAGGTTGAGTTCCTGTTGCAGGCAGCGTAATTCGTCCGCTGTATTTCCCCCTTTACTCACTACCCCTCAAGGGCGTATTGAAAAGAATCCGCAGCGCTCAGTTTTCAATCCTGTTTTTTTGTCTCGTGGCTTACAAAGGGGTTTGTGCTCTTGACTTTCCCCTTTGGCCTTTGCCCTTTAGCCTGCGGTTCCGCAGCACTCGCCTTTACTCAGCCCTCGGCACTTAGTCCCGAGTCCTGCGTCCCGAGTCCTCGCCTTTACTCAGTCCTCGGCCCTCAGTCCTCGCGCTTACTTTCCCCTTTCCTTTGCTTTTCCGCAGCACGCAGCACCCCGTATTACGTGACAAACGAAG
>JAXIOX010000246.1:0-4956 GCA_045403275.1 Burkholderiales bacterium
TCAAGGTCGAGCGCCCCGGCTCGGGCGACGACACGCGCGGCTGGGGTCCGCCTTACGTCAAGGACGAGCAAGGCAAGGACACCATCGAGACTACTTATTTCGCCGGTGCCAACCGGGGCAAGAGGTCGGTCACCGTGGACATCACGCGCAGCAATGGCCAGCATCTGGTTCTCAACCTGGCCAAAAACTGCGACGTGTTTATCGAGAATTTTAAGACCGGCACGCTTTCCCGTTACGGGCTTGCCTACCAGCAGCTCAGGCAGGCGCGCCAGGACATCGTGTATTGCTCGATTACTGGTTTCGGCCAGACCGGCCCTTACGCCGCGCGCCCCGGCTACGACCCGATCGCACAGGCGTTGAGCGGACTGATGAGCGTAACCGGCGAGCCCGAGGAGATGCCGGGTACCGTCCCGCAGCGAGTCGGTGTCGCGGTAATCGATCTGATGACCGCGCATTACGCGGTGATTGCGGTGGTCTCGGCGCTGTACCACCGGCAGGCGACGGGCCGGGGACAGTACATAGACATGTCGTTGCTGGACGTCGGCGTGGCCTCGATGGCGAACATCGCGTCGGCCTACCTCGGCGCAGGCGTGATTGCCAAGCGCAATGGTGGCGTACATCCGAGCGTGGTGCCCTCGCAGGTGTTCCTGTGCAAGGACGGTTACGTTATTGTCGCCGCAGGCAACGATGGCCAATTCGCCAAGTTGTGCGAAGCAGGGGGCAAGCCGGATCTGGTCCGTGATCCGCGCTTTACCGTCAATTCGGCGCGGGTCAAGAACCGGGACGCGCTGAGGCCGCTGCTTGATGCGATGTTTTTGCAGCACCCGGTATCCTGGTGGAATGCGAGACTTGCCGCGTCCGGCGTGCCTTGTGCACCGATCAACGACATCGCGCAGGTGTTCGAAGATCCTCAGGTGCAGCACCGCGGATTGAGGGCCGAAATGCCGGACCCGGCCGCCGGCAAGGCTGCGTTCGTCGCCAGCCCGCTGCGTTTTTCCGAATCGTCGGTCGAGTATCGGCTGCCGCCGCCGCTGCTCGGCGAACACAATCAGGAGGTCTTGAAAGATCTGCTGGGAATGTCGCCGGAAGAAATCACGCGGCTGCGTGCGTCGGGCGTGATTTAGCCTCGAATCCGACCGGGCTTGCGTAATTTTTTCCGCAGAGAAGCATCGTTACCCGAACCTGGGCCGCATGTATGATATTTCCATGACGACCGATCCTGCCGCAATTCCCGTCGTGCACAACACGACAGCCAAGCGCTTCGAAATCACCCTGGACAGCAAGACGGCATACTCGAAGTACCTGCTTGCCGGCGGCAGGATCATTATCGACCATACCGAGGTGCCCGAGGAGCTCGAGGGCCGGGGCCTGGCAAGCCGGATCGTCAGCACCGCGCTTGATTACGCCCGCGCGCAGAACCTGAAGGTACTGCCGATCTGTCCGTTCGCGAAGAGCTTCATCGGCCGGCATCACGAGTACCAGGACCTGCTGGAAAGCTATGGGCAATGAACCGCCGCCGCCGGCAAGTCGCGCGCAGCGGCGGTTGAGTGTTTACGAGCCGGTGATCAGCAGGAGTTCGAATTCGCCGGGGCTGAGCGTACCGTCGTGGTCGAGATCGGCGTCGTCGAATTTCGCCACCAATGACGCATCTTCTTCCCGGATCTCTTCCCGGCTGAGTACGCCGTCGCCGTTGAGGTCCGCTTTCATGCGGATCCAGTCGATTTCGTCCAGGCTGTACGCCGCCGCGCGGGGGCTCACCCATGCGGTAGGCAGCGCTGCCGAGCCCAGCGAGAGCAGCAGAAGCGCGAGGGTGGCGCCGGAATAAAGCAATGTGTTGCGCATGATGACCTCCTCTGTCTGAGTGTGGGGCCGGGGACAGGTCCTCGGTTTCCGCCGGGGAATTTCTTCTTGAGCGCTGTTGCAAATCGAGACGAGGAGCCGCCTCAGTCGCAGACACTTACAGTTTTCGTGCCAGCGAAAACGTTTGTCCCAAACATCAGTTGGTTATCGTTGAATCGGCGGATATTCGAGCCGCTCGATAAAACCCGAAACCGTCGTCTATTGGGGTCACCGTTGCCGTCTAAACAGGGTAAGTCTTTATACTCAGGCGAAATTAAAGTGTTGCCGCCAAACGACAGCACATGATCGCCGCGAACATTGCATACAGACCGCGACGAGCGGACCGGGTTCAACATTTCTTTTTTTTCGCGGGGCCGAAGATGAATAGCGAAGAACTTTGCTTCACGCCGGCAACCGACCTGGTGCGCATGATCCGCGACAGGCTGGTCTCGCCCGTCGAAGTGATGAAGGCCACGGTTGAGCGCGCCGGGAGACTGAACACCAGGCTCAACGCCATCTGCACGCCGACCTTCGATCTGGCAATTGCGGCGGCACGCGACGCGGAAGCCGCGGTGATGCGTGGCGCGACGCTGGGCCCTCTGCATGGCATCCCGACCAGCATCAAGGATCTCGCCTTCACCAAGGGCGTGCGCACGATGGCCGGATCGCACATCTTCAGCGACCGCGTTCCGGACATCGATCATGTTCACGTCGCGCGGCTGCGCTCAGCCGGCGCAATCTCGATCGGCAAGACCACGACATCGGAATTCGGCTGGACCGGCGTGAGCCGCAGTCCGCTCACCGGGATTACCCACAATCCGTGGAAGCACGGCATGAACGCGGGCGCATCGAGTGCCGGAGCAGGAGTGTGTGCGGCTGCGGGGATCGGCCCCATCCATCAGGGCTCGGATGGCGCAGGTTCGATCCGCATGCCGGCGTCGTTCTGCGGTGTGTACGGGCTCAAACCCTCGCATGGACGCGTTCCTTATCACCCGTTGCCGGCCAACGGCCTGATCTCCCACGTCGGGCCCATCACGCGCACCGTCGCCGACGCGGCGCTGATGTTGCAGGCGATGGCGGGCCCCGACGATCGCGACATGACCAGTATTGCTGCTGCGCCCGAAAATTTCCTCGCCAATCTGGAACAGGGCATCAGCGGTCTGAGGGTCGCGTACAGCCCGGATCTCGGTTATCTCAAGGTCGATCCGGAAGTCGCCGAACCGGTGAAAGCGGCGGTGCGCGCCTTCGCAGAACTCGGCTGCAAAGTCGACGAAGTGAATCCGGGATGGGGCGATCCGATCGAAACGGAGCACTGCCTGTTCGCGGCGCACATCGCCGGCATGTACGGCAGTTTTCTCGAGCACTGGGCGGACAGAATGGATCCCGGGCTGGTGGCGATCATCCGCCACGGCATGACCTACAGCGCGGTGGATTACTGCAAGGCGTACGGCCAGAGGCTCGTTTATTACGACAAGGTGCGTGAGTTCTTCGAGCTCTACGATCTCCTGCTCACTCCCACGCTGTCGGTTGCCGCGTTTCCGGCGGAGCGCCTGATTCCCGCTCACTGGGAACAGCACGATTGGGACTGGTTGCGCTGGGCCGGCTTCAGCTATCCCTTCAATCTGACATGGCTGCCGGCGGCCACCTGTCCCTGCGGGTTTACCCCGGCCGGACTACCGGTCGGCCTGCAGATCGTCGCGGGACGAAACCGGGACCTGCGCGTGCTTCAGGCTTCACGCGCGTTCGAGCAGGCTCGCCCGTGGGCGCAGCGGCGTCCGCCGCTCTGATTCGGCGGCACCGGGCCGGCGCCTATTCCTTTTCCGAATCGATCTCCAGTTTTTCGATGAGTCGCTGCCGCTGCCGGTTGCGCAGATCCGCAATGCATTTCGTTGCGCCTTCGAATTCGGTTTGCAGCGCCTGAGCCTCCGCTTCAAATCCCGCCGCCACCGCGCTCTCCAGGCGCTGCCTCAGGCGCGGCTCGACGCCGCACTTGGCGGCGGAGAAATCCTCGAACCAGGCCTGCGCTTCCCCCAGGCGATCGAGGTCTTCCCGGGACAACCAGTACGTCTCGTTCCACGGTGTTGCCAGCATCTTTTCGGTCAAGTCGCGCGGCACCAGCAATTCGTCCAGGATATCGCGCACCTCGCGCATGAGGAGTTCGTAACGCCGCCGCACCGTCTCCGCGTCCGCGCCCGCCAGGCGCGCGGCATCGAAATACGGCCTGTGAACGCCGACCGATTCGGCCACGGCAACCCGCGAAACCGCATTGACGAACATGAAAAAGCACGCGCTGACGCAGCGTGTACGCGAAGCGTCTGGAAGCCACGCCTCGATCAAAGCCTCCCGGAGAAAATGTCCAATGCGCGTTGCTTCGACGACGTCGCCTCCGTCCACGACGAAGGTTACGCGCCCGCCGTGTTCGACGAAGTCCCGGGGATGTTCCCGGAGAAACCGCAGCAGTCGGTCCAGGTCTCCCTCGGCAACCTCGCCCTTCATCCACAATGCCTTGCGGTTCGCGGCAGCATCGAGACCCGCTACCGGCTCGAAGGAGAAATCCAGGCCCTGCTGGGCAGGCGCGAATGGCAAGTCCCAGCAAAGCCAGGCCGCCGCAATGAGGAAACCTCGAAGAACTTTTTGCACCGGCGTGCCCGCCTTTACCGTGCCGGAATCAACGCCGCAGGTCCGGCTGCACGATACCAGCCCGGGCGTCGTGACCTCGCGCGTAACGCAGCACTTCGGGAAGAAATGCGCGGAAATCGGCTTCCAGTTGCGTGTAATTGCCGACCAGTTCATCCGCCGAGTTCATCAGCCGATTCTCGCGCGTCAGCCGCTGACCAATCCGGTTCAGGGCCGTGTAAATCGAGCCGATTTCGGCATACGAACCGAGCCAGTCCTATTGCATCATCATCGGAGCCATGCGCTGCAACCGCTCCGGAAGAACCGAGTGATATCGCCCCAGCACCCGGTAAACCCGGCCGGTGAATTCAGCCAGCGGCTCATGATGAAAATCCTGCCAGTGCCTGGCCAGGAAGTGGTCGTAAAACACGTCCACCATGATCCCCGCGTAACGCCTGCGTTCCGCGCTCATCCGCGACTTGCTTTGCAGCACCACCGGAT